>JANMVC010000283.1:0-7658 GCA_031392315.1 Pyrinomonadaceae bacterium
TTTGCAGGCAGGATGCCTGCGCTCCCAGCTTTGCTGGTTTCGCTGACGCTAGCTGGAGTTCATCCAACCTTAGAAAGTCCTAACCTCTGGTACACGGGTTGACTAGTGAAATAGTTGAGCAGCCTTCAAAGATCGAGGCAAAGCAACGCAGTGGCCTGCATTTACGCCCCTTGCGGCCTCGCGGCGATGTGTTGGTCGCCCACGCGCGACGCGGCACTACACCGGGTTTTCGTACCGGACGAACACACGCATGTCCCGATTCCATGCGAGCAGATGGCCAGGGCACTCGCCGCGGCTGCTAAGACTGGAATTGGAACAGGCGACGTAGATGACGCAACCGATAAAATCAAGGAAACGACGGACACCGCGCTCGCCCCACGCGAAACTCTTTGGCACCGGCGACCTCAATCCAATCTTGAAATGCTCCGTTATTGTGGCACACCCAGCCGATGAAGTGGTGGGCGCCGGCTGCCTGATCTCTAAGCTAGTTGATGTCACCATCCTTCATGTTACCGATGGTGCGCCTTGCGACATGGAAGACGCCAAGGCCGCGGGTTTCAAGGGGCGTGAAGAGTATGCCGAAGCACGCAAGCAGGAATGCATTTCGGCGTTGGCGATTGCCAACGTGCCCGAAGATCGAATTGTAGACTTTGAAGTGCCGGACCACTGCGCCTCCAATCACCTCGCCGACCTGACCAAAAGGATCACCACATTTCTGCAGCAATCCGGCGCGGACATTGTAGTGACGCATCCATACGAAGGCGGCCATCCGGATCACGACGCCACAGCTTTTGCCACGCACGCCGCGCTGCGTTTGATGAAACGGAATGGTTTTCGACCACCGGCTCTGTTCGAGATGGCTTTGCATCCGAGCCAGGACTATAAGGCGAAGGTGCCGGAGTTTTTGCCGGGCGCCGAACGAGAGAGCACGACCCTGTTGCTTGATGAAAGGGCCACAGTTTTGAAGCAACGAATGTTTGCGTGCCTTGAGTCGCAGCGGGAGAGTCTGAGCGTTTCGCCGTTTGGTCCAGAGAAATTTCGCCAACCTCCAGCTTATGATTTCACCACGCCGCCCCAGGAAGGCAAGCTGCATTATGAATCGTTTGATTGGGCTCCCAGCAAGGACGAGTGGCAATCGTTAGCCTGCGAAGCTCTGTTGCATTTGTTCCCAAGGAAAGCAGCCACGCATTGGTCGACTGATGTGATTCCGTCCCTAAAGGATTCCATACCGATGCGCGAGGAACCAGAGCGCTTGCCAAGCCCAAAATTGCGCCACACATAAAATCACCAGGCTCAAAAGCGGCTTCAATGGCTCGGGCTTGATAGGCGGAGTCAATCGCCAAATCTTTAACGCGACGACCAGCGCAACGTAAGTGAGAACGTGGCTCCACGGGCAGAGGGGGCACAAAGCATCAAGATGAATCAGCAACCAAAAAAAGTAGAATGTGAAGACGGTTGCGAGCCCAAGCCAGAAGGCCAGTGTGCGAATGATGTGGCGCCGATAGGCCAGACCCAACCTGAGACCAACCGTCCACCAAATTAGGCAACCGAAGAAAAAGCCAAACCCCAACAAAGCGTTGGGCACATAAAACGCGCGGGCCTGGGGCGCTAGCAACACCTTATCGCAATCGATGCCTTCGCTCCATGAGCATATGCTCGTGCCTGGCTTCACCCAATCGGCATGAAGGGCAATGTAACGCCAGGACAAATATGCGGTGTTGATAACAGCCAACGTGAGGACGGCAGTGAGCAGCCTGCTCAACTTCCGATTGGGTGAAGCGGCATTCGTTAGTTCAGATTCGAGGTTCATTAGGCAAGATGAACGGGTCAGGAGAATCGGCGCGGGCCGCAACTTCAGTTATTCAACTTCCTGGTAGTCCCTTCAGAAACGCTGGTTGGCGGCTCGACCCTGGCTGTGATTCGCTCCCGAGTTGTTAGTTCACTCAAGTCATCCGTGATCCGTTCCGCGCTCACGAGAGCGCCGCGGGCTTCGCGATGAGGTTTAAGTTCACCCAGCCCATCCCGCTTACGCTTCGCAAACAACGACGGCTTTAGTGCGCTTACCGAAGCAGACGCGAAGAGGCTGACGCTGGCGACAATGAGAATTGCCGACAGCCAATAGCTCCAACTTGTGTCCAGGGAAATATACCGGCCGTGCAAGAGCAGCGTGACCAGGAGCAACACGACGTAAGACCAGGTAACGACTGAGAAGCCGACGCGCTTTTGTTCTGAGTAGCCCTGGAGCGATTCTTTTGTGTCAGTGAGCGCGAAGCCGCAGTAGCGACAAAAATGCACGTCGCCGGAATCGAGATCAAGCTCACGGCCACATTGTGGGCAGTACATTTTGGGCATAAATAAACTAACCAGGAGTCAACGCGGAATCATTTGGGTAAGCCTGATTGGTTTTCGTTTTGCCATATGCAATCCAATCACCCGAAGGAATCAAATTGCCAAATGAGTAACACTCAGGATTAGGTTCGTAAGTCCAGGCAGTCGCGAGGCCTGTGCCGAGCGTGACTTCAACCTGCCGGCGCAAATAATTGCTTCCCGTTTCAAACGCGTCTAATTGCATCAAGGTTTCATCATCAACTTCATACACTTCGCCCATCACCAGTGAGTCTGATTCGCCCAGCAGCAAACCTGGATAAGCGCCCAAGTCATAAAGCCTACCGCTCACCGTGGTTTCCGCAAGAAATCTTGAGTTGGGAAACCTGGTGGACATTGCGCCGGCCTGGCCGCGTCGCAGGCTGCCATAAACAAACACGAGCTGCTTATTCATTAGCTTTGTCCCCACGGGCTCGGTCCATCTGGGCCGGCGCAGTCGAGGTTAACCGGCCATCTTGTTCAGCATGTGGTCGATCACTTTGCTGTGTTCCGCTTGCGGACTGAAGAGAATCACTTCGGCGTCCTCCTCAACTTTCACGGTATGGCCGGGCGGCCAGTAAAAGAGATCGCCGCTATTGATCACCTCTTCGGTTTTGTCGGCGTAAGTTACGGTAAGCTTGCCCTGCAATACGTGTCCCCAGTGTGGAGACTGGCAAAGGTCGTCCTCCAATCCTTTCAGCAACGGCGCGATATCCGCGCCGGCGCCTAAAGAAAAATACTCGCCGCTAATCTGGCCGTATCCGGATGCATCTCCAAAATTCGTTTGCTGCCGCGCCACTGCGCCGGGCGCGTTGATCCTGACGGGTATGTCGTTTTTGGCTATTCGCATTTCATGCTCCCTTGTTTGTGGTTAACGAGACAAAAGCCATGTGCTTCGTCGGGGATCAAATGGGGGATGCGAAACGTGGATTGTTAATTTTTACAGGAGTAAGACCTAAGTGGCAATCGTTAACGATGCCTGGTGCAGAAAACTCGCGCGCGACTTAGGAGCCGCGCGCGAGTGTTTCTAGCAGATTCGGTACGCTTGAATGGCAGGTGCTCTATTGCTGGTTATTTGATTCCTCAGCCGAACGCGGACTCGGCGTGGTCAGGCAGCAACCCGATATCTGGAGGGTGGCAGACAGGACCATCGTGTCGTCCTGAACATAAATGCTCACCGTGCCGTGTGAATTCAGGTAGCTGAGGGCCGGCGCGGTCAGGATCAGAGTCTTGGTGACCGGCTGTCCCACATTGAATGGCCAGGGGCCGTAGAGTCCACTATAGCCGGGAATGGCGGTGCCCAAGTGCATCAAGGCAAAGCCGTCGTTGCCGGCGTCGGCGCTGGTTTTCGATTGCCCGGGCTGATTGGATTTCATTTTTACCGTCAAGACGGCTCTTGTGATCTCGCAACACCTTTGCGGCCTTTTCCACTGAAATGTGTACAAAAAGCTCTTATTGGGCGCCGGGTCATTCAGGAATGATCGGGGCGCGGCGAGCATCGCCGGAGTAAAATCCGCATTGACGACGTTTGGCGTGGTTGCGTTTAGCGTGATTGCGATTGGGTTTGGACAGTTTCCTTTGATGGGAAGGGCTATTTCCTCAACTGGAATCCTTCGCTGGGCCATCCCGGAAATTGTGCCGAACAGGAAAGTCGCGATTAATGTCGCGAACAATGCGTAACGTTTGGATTTCTGAACTTTCATGAGAGATTCTCCTTTTTAGCTTGGGAACAAAATTTTGCACGAGGCCATTTGATTTCGTGCTTGTGCCCATGAGTGTCTCTTCCGACGGAAACGTAACGCGGGGCTCGCATCGAGTTTGTTCATAATTCAGATCTCGAAGCTGGGAGGAAGTGATGGCTAGAAAAAAGGGAAACCAAATTAGTCGGTTGCTGGAGCGGTTCTCGCTCCGAGCAACCCAGGCGACCGGAACTTCCGGCTCCTTTGTGTTGGCGCTCTCGATCATTTTGGTGTGGGGACTAACCGGCCCGCTCTTCAAGTTTTCCGACACCTGGCAACTGGTGATCAATACTGGAACCACGATCGTTACATTTCTGATGGTGTTCCTGATTCAGCGCACGCAGAACAAAGACGCGCAGGCGATACATCTAAAGTTGAACGAGATCGTGGCCGCCCTGGATGGCGCGAGCAATCGACTTATTGATGTGGAAGACCTTACGGAAGACGAGATCCAAACGCTGCACAAGCATTACCAGAAACTGGTGACCATGGCGAAGAAAGACTTGAAGCTGACGCAGAGCCACTCGATCGAAGAGGCCGAGGCCCGGCACGACGTCAAACACCGCAAGCATCGCCATTAACCGGAACTGGTCCATCAGGCTGGATAATTTGTGACGCCGCTGAAACATTTGCATGACGGACGGGCGACATGATGGCCTCCACTGACGAAAGTTTTGTTTCGACCAGTGGCCGCCGTGGTGATTCCAGGTCTGGCAAGTTAAGAGGGTGATTCGAGTCTATGGTGATGTTTTCGCAGCTACGTCGCTTCAATCTAATTGATGGACACGGGCGACGCGCGAAATTGATGGACCTGGCCATCGCGCTGCTCGACGGCGACTACCCACCCGTCACCCGTCTCTTCTTCCTCGACCAGAAAAACAAGAAACGTTCGCTTCAGTGGAGTCAGGTAAAAAAACTCGACCTGAAATCGAGAAGTATCACCGTGCGCGATCTTGAAAGCGCTCCGAGTGAGTCTACCGATTCGATGGCCAAAGAAGTGCTACTCGGAGACGACGTTCTTGACGCGCTCGTCCTTGATTTGCAGAACCGCCGGGCCACCCGGGCCAACGATCTGTGGTTGGAACAAGACGGTAACGAATTTGTACTGCGGGCAGCCGACACAAGTTTCGGTGCCTTTCTGCGCCGGCTGACTCGAGGGCGTTACGGACACGTTGCCAGGAGCGCGCTCTACGATTGGAAATACATCGAGTTTCTGCGCGGCGATCCGGATGCAGTGAGGAATGGTGAGGGCTATCACCTGCGCGTCGCGCGTTTGCCGCCCGGCGAAATCGCCCGCTTGACGGACATGCTGCCCTATCTGCACGCGTCGGAGTTGATCACGCTGCTGCCTGACGACAAAGCCGTCGATACGCTCGAAGTGCTTTCGCCCCAACGCCAGCTTCAGGTGTTCGAAGAACTCGAGGAAGACCAGGCGATTGCGATTTTGATCCTCATGGCGCCAGACATCGCGGCGGATCTGCTGGGCCGATTACCCACAAAGCTGATGCGCCAGTATCTCAATAAACTGCCGGAAACTCAGAGCGAGCGTCTCATTGAGCTGTTGGGCTATCCGGAGGACGCCGTCGGCGGGATCATGACCAACGATGTGATCTTCGCGCGCGCCAGTCTCACCGTAGCCGAAGCGCTCGAGACGCTGCGCGAGCCACTGAAGAAGCCGGACTTCGTTTTCATTATTTACGTTGTTGACAACCTGAAGGCGCGGCGGGTGCGCGGCTCGATCTCTTTGAGAAACTTAATCACGGCTGACGCTGAACTCCGGCTCGAAGAGGTCATGGATCCTTACCTCTCGACGCTGAATCCGCTTAGTTCAGCCAGCGAAGCGGCATATCGAGTAATCGATAGCCACGTGGCCGCGCTACCAGTGGTTAACGACGACGGCCGACTGCTGGGCATCGTTACGGTAGATGCCGCCATAGCGCAGGTGGCCCCGGCAAACTGGCGCTCGCAGGCACCGAGGGTTTTCTCATGAAGAAGCGGGGCACGGTTGAGGGCCTGGAGCCAATGCACGCGGTGGAGGAAAACAACCTGCCGTTGAAGCCTCGCACGATGGGCAGCGGGTTGCGCGTCAACCTTCGCGGGCGCAGCGTGCAGTTGCGCGGGCTCCGCCGACCGCCAACCGGCATTCTGCGTTGGCTCGCGATTCTGGGACCAGGCTTGATCGCAACCTCCGCCGGCAACGACGCGGGCGGCATTGCCACTTATAGCCAGGCCGGCGCGAAGTTTGGCTACGACTTGATCTGGGTGATGGTGATCCTGACCGTGTCGTTCGCGGTTGTGCAGGAGATGTGCGCGCGTTTGGGAGCGGCAACGGGACGCGGGCTGCTCGATTTGATTCGCGAACGCTTTGGTATCGCCTGGGCGTTGTTCGCGGTCAGCGTCGTTTTGATCGCAAACGGCGGAGTGACTGTCAGCGAGTTTGTTGGCATTGGCGCGGCGATGGAACTGATGGGCGTCAGTAAGTACATTGCGATTCCGCTCGGCGCGTTACTGATCTGGTATCTGGTGATTTTTGGCACGTATGGCAAGGTTGAGAAGATTCTGTTGCTGATGACGCTCGTGTTCTTTGCCTATCCAGTGGCAGCGTTCATGGCCCGGCCCGATTGGGGCGAGGTTGCCAGGGGAGCGTTTGTGCCGACGTTTCGCGCCGACCCGGCTTACATTTTCATCATCGTGGGTTTGCTGGGTACGACGATCACACCCTACATACAGATCTTTCAGCAGAGTTCGCTCGTCGAGAAAGGTGTCGCCCGCCGCCATTACGGGCCGGAGCGCATTGATGCTTATGTCGGTGCGATCTTTTCCAATCTCATGTCTGTCTCAATGATCATTGCAACCGCGGCCACGCTCTATGTCGTCGGGCAGAGGGACATCAGTTCCGCGGCTGATGCGGCGAGGGCGCTTGAGCCGGTGGTCGGCAGCGCGGCCAAAATACTTTTCGGCATCGGACTCCTGGGCGCCACGCTGTTGGCTGGAGCAGTGCTGCCGCTGGCCACGGCTTATGCGGTGAGCGAAGCTATCGGCGCGCCCAAGGGCGTGAACCTGGATTTCCGCCGCGGCAAAGTTTTCTTCAGTTTATTTACGGCGCTAATTGTCGTGGGCGCGACATTGGCGCTGATACCAAATGTGCCGGTGATGCAGTTGTTGGTTGGCGTGCAGGTGCTGAATGGAATTCTGCTGCCGATCATCCTCGTGTTTATTCTGCTGTTGATAAACGACAAGCGACTGACGGGTGACCTGAAGAACACGCGAAGAAATAATGTGTTGGCGGTGAGTACGCTGATCCTGATAACGACGGCGGTGGTTGTGATGCTGGGCACTCAGTTGCTGGAATTGTTTGGGGTGCAACTGAGTCAGTAGCCGATTGCGGCAGCCGACCTGGGGCAGTGGCCCGACCGTAAGGGAGGGCGTCAACAGCCATCGAGTAAGCGCCCACCCTTACGGTCGGGCCACAGCCCCAGGTCGGCTGCCGCCATCGGCGACTGACTCAGTTGCACCCCAAACAAATCCAGCAACTGAGTGCCCAAGATCGGAAGA
>JANMVC010000301.1:0-2934 GCA_031392315.1 Pyrinomonadaceae bacterium
GGTTGAAGGAACTGCGAAAGTAACACTCGATGGGAACGAAATCATCGTCGAGGCCGGACGCGCGATCGATATCCCGAAGGGCGCGGCGCATCGTGTGGAGAATCCTGGCGAGATGAATCTTGTCTTCATTGAGGTGCAGCAAGGCGGTTACCTGGGAGAGGATGACATCGTGCGTTTAGAAGATGATTTCGGACGGGCGGCTGATAAGTAAAAGCATCAACCACTATCCGCAGATTACGCCGATTACGCAGATTCCAGGAAACATAAAGCCTCAACGTTGTCTTGCCGAGATGACGTTGAGGCCTTTAGCTTTTTTTGAATCTGCGCAATCGGTGTAATCTGCGAATAGAACGCACAGCGTGATTTCTAACTGGGACGAACAATGCCAGATTTCGAAGGTCTGCCAATCGCAAACGCAGTCGCTGACGACGCGAACCTGCCTGCTGCTACAAGTGCAGCGGGTGCATCCGGCGCGCAAACTGAACCGCCTCAGTCGCTCTGGTCGGCCATTCGAGAGTCGTTGCGCGGCAGCCACCGCGATTACACCAAGGGACCAATCGGTCGCTCGATCGTCATGCTGGCCATCCCGATGGTGCTCGAGATGTGCATGGAGAGCATCTTTGCCGTCGTTGACATCAAGTGGGTTTCCTACCTTGGCGTCGATGCGATGGCGACGGTTGCGCTGACTGAGTCGCTGCTGACGCTGCTTTATGCGTTAGCTATCGGATTGAGCATTGGTGTGACTGCCACCATCGCGCGACGCATTGGCGAAAACAATCGTGAAGGCGCGGCGCGGGTGGCGATTCAGGCAATCGCGCTCGGCCTGATCATCTCGATAGTTATCGCGTTGCTTGGCGCTCCGTTCGCTTCGCAACTGCTGTCGCTGATGGGCGCGTCGCCCGCGGTGGTGGAAAGTGGCGTCGGATTTACGCAAGTGATGATGGCCGGCAACGTCACCATCATGATGCTGTTCATGATCAACGCCATCTTTCGCGGCGCTGGCGACGCGGCCATCGCAATGCGCGTCTTGTGGATGGCCAACGCTATCAACATCGTGCTCGGGCCTTGTTTCATTTTTGGCTTGGGCCCTTTTCCCAAGCTGGGAATCGTCGGCGCGGCGGTCGCTACAAATATCGGCCGCGGCGCGGGCGCGCTCTATGCGTTCATCCGGCTGATTCGTTCCGAACGCTTTGATATTCAACGCCATCATTACCGGTTCGAGCCCGCGATCATGATGCGGCTCGTGCGTCTTTCCGGGGTTGCCACTTTCCAAGTCTCGATCGGCATGGCGAGTTGGATTGGTCTGGTGCGCATCATCTCCAGTTTTGGCAGTGACGTAGTGGCCGGCTACATCGTGGGCATTCGCGTAATCCTGTTTGCATTGCTGCCTTCATGGGGCATGTCGAATGCGGCGGCGACGATGGTGGGCCAGGCGTTGGGAGCTAAGAAGCCGGACCGTGCCGAGCGCGCCGTGTGGATCGCCGGCTTTTACAACATGATTTTCCTCGGCATCGTGGGATTGATCTTTGTGCTTTTCGCACGGCAGATAATTGGATTGTTTACCCACGATCCGAATGTGGTTCCTTATGGAGTCGATTGTTTTCGCATCGTCGCTGCCGGGTTTCTCTTCTATGCCTGGGGCCTGGTGATCACGCAATCGTTTAATGGCGCGGGCGACACCTGGACACCGACGATCATCAACCTGTTCGTGTTCTGGCTCTGGGAACTGCCGCTCGCCTACGTGCTGGCATTCACTTTTGGTATTGGGCCACGCGGCGTGTTTCTGGCCATTACCATCGCGTTTTCCACGCTGGCGCTGGTGAGCGCCATGGTGTTTCGGCAAGGGAAATGGAAGACCAAGGCGGTTTGAAGTTTTCTTTGCGCGCCTTTGCGAAAACTCTGCGCCCTTGGCGGTTTAGTATGCCTAAGGATTTGATGGGCTTACCTCCGGCAGGTGCTAGACTGAACTCGATCTTATGAAGCCGACAATCATGAAATTTGGCGGAACGTCTGTGGCAGACGCCGACGCCTTCCGCAACGTCGCCGACATCGTCGCACGCGCGGTTGCCAACGGCGTGCGGCCCGTCGTCGTAGTTTCCGCAATGAGCGGCTTCACGGACGCGCTGTTGGCGAGCGTGGGGGCGGCGATAGCAGGAAACGCTGAAAGCGCTGGCGCTGTGTTGGGCCAGCATTTTGCGCGGCACCGTAAAGTTGTGGACGCGTTGCTGCCCACAGAACCTGAACGCCCGTCGTCGTTGTTAGAGCAGAGTCGCGGTGAGATTGAAAGTTTGCTACGTGAGGTGGCGAATGAAAGCGGTAGTGGGAATGGACGGCAGAAGTTTTATCAGGATGCGGTTGTATCGTTTGGGGAGCGGCTCTCGTCCGCGTTGCTGGCAGCGGTCTTGAAAGAACGCGGCGTTGCGGCGGAGCAGGTGGATGCGCGCAAATGCATCATCACGGATGACAACTTCACTTCGGCGGCGCCGCTAATGGAGCAGACGTTGGCTGCGACGGGAAACCAACTGCAACCGCGAATCGATTCAGCTGTCGTGCCCGTGCTTGGCGGTTTCATTAGTGCGACCGAAAGCGGTGAGACTACGACGCTCGGTCGCGGCGGTTCAGATTACACCGCCGCACTCGTCGGCGCGGCGCTTGAGGCTAATGAGATTCAGATTTGGACCGATGTGTCTGGGGTGTTGACGGCCGACCCGCGGGTTGTGGCGAATGCGCGGTCAATCGCGCGGCTGTCGTTTGCGGAAGCGGCCGAGCTGGCATACTTCGGCGCCAAAGTGTTGCATCCGAAAACGCTGCAGCCGGCGGTGGAGCGAGACATTCCAGTGCGCATTTGTAACTCGCGCGCGCCGGAAAGCGAGAGCACGCTGGTTGGTTCGGAGACGGAGAAGTCGCAGCAGACAGTGAAGTCGATAGCGCACA
>JANMVC010000329.1:0-2650 GCA_031392315.1 Pyrinomonadaceae bacterium
CGGGACGCCCGTGCCACGCACAAAAAAATTGGCGGGCGATGTATATCACAACTCTAAGACGGGTTGCACTAAACCTGCGGAGTGGTAGTGGATCTGTTTGCCGTGGCACGCGTCTCTTGCGCGTGGTTCACGGGCGGGACGCCCGTGCCACGCACAAAAAAATCGGAAGTCCCGCTGCACGCTACAGCAGACTTCCGATTATTTTTTCGGTGCCGGTTTTGTGAACGAGCCGCGAGAAGTTAGGTGCCGATATTTTCCAGCAGGCTCACGAGATCGTCGGCGTGTTCCTCTTCCATGGCCAGGATGCCCTCGAGCATGCGCCGCGAAGTGGGGTCGTCGTTACCGAAGTACTGGATCATTTCGCGATAGCTGTCGATCGCAATTCTTTCCGCGACCAGGTCTTCCTTAATCATGTCGAGCAGGGTTTCACCTTCGGCGTATTCAGCGTGACTCTTGCTCAGGAGGCCGGCCGGATTGAAGTCAGGCGCGCCATTAAGCTGGACAATGCGGGCGGCAATTTGATCCGCGTGTGCCTGTTCCTCGTTTGAGTGTTGGAGAAACTCCGCGGCCACGCTTTCCGCGTTAATGCCGGAGGCCATGAAAAAATGCCTGCGATAACGCAGCACGCAGACGATTTCCGTGGCTAAGGCTTCATTAAGAATCTTAACCGCGGTTTCCCGGTCGGCGCTGTAACCCTGGGTAACTGCGCCATCCTCGATGTGTTGGCGAGCGCGTTCACGCAAAGTTTTTATGTCGGTCAGAAATGGTTTGTCGGCCACAGCTTTTACTCCTGGTTGGTCTGCCAAGGTGTTTACTCCTCTGTATTGAATTAGGGGGAAGCCTGATGTTACTCGCCCACTGCATGCGGAGCAAGCCACGGCGCTTGTCGTTTTTCTGAGCACACCCTGACCTTCTGAATCAAGACGGTCAACCTCTTCAACGGGATCGCTTTGTCAGGCGCGCTAACGAAACGATTGCGCGAAGCAAGGTAGGAGCCGGATCGATCAGTGCGTTAGAATGCAATCAAACATTTCTTATGAACACCGACTCTGCAAATTTTTCCCAGCATTTGAACGACCAGGCCAACACTGAAGAACCAGCGCGCGACGTACGACTATTTCGCGCCGGTCCATTTTCGTTTGGTGTCTTCGCGAGCGAGGTGGCCACAATTGCTGACTGGCGTGAGCCAACGCCTTTGCCCGACGCGCCAGCGTCGGTGCAGGGAGTCGTCGGGATTCAGGGGCGAATGTTGACCGTTCTTGATTTGCCGCGCTTAGCCGGTGCCGGCAATGAAACGAACGTCACCGGATATCGTCACCTAATTGCGCTGCGAGGCGACGAGCAACTGGCGCTGGCTGCCTCCGAAGTCGGCGAAATAGTTTCCTACTCAAACTCAAATCCCGCGAACCCAAGCGACGGCAACCAGAGATTTGTGCTCGGCGTCTGCTCTCGCGACGGCGTTAACTGGCAAATCCTGAATGTGGCAGAGTTATTTGCCGCCGCCCTGCAAGGACGCGAGCGCCGCCGCCGCCGTTTCTAAGCCGCCCGTGCCGGCATCTGCAAGCGAGTTTCAGTGAAACCCCACCGGCAATGTTAGAATCCGCGCATATCGTTTTACGGAAGTGACTGCCGGAGAGTTGTCCCCGTTTTGGAAACGGTTTTCGCCTCGATCCGTTTCGCTGACAATATCTACTGCCTACAACATGCACGAACAAGCTTTCGCCATTCTTGAATTTCCCGAACTGTCGGCACTCGTCCGGCGCGGCGCGCAGACGCCGATGGGGCAAACGCTGGTCGATGGGCTCACGCCTTTGGACGACATCGATGAGCTGCGGCAAGAGCTTTCCGCGCTCGCCGAGTGTGTGAACTTACGAAAGCGTGGCGCGAAGTGGACGTTCAGTGACCTTGCTGACCCTTCGGACAATCTGGCCTTGCTGCGCGTCTCCGGAGCGACGCTTGAAACCGGCGCGATTCTCGACCTGAAGCGGTTAAGCGAACAGGCGATGTCTGCGCGTGCCTCAATTCTCGCGGAGCGCGAGCAGTCGCCGTCGCTTTGGAGTTTGGTGGAAAAACTTCCGGTGGATCTCAGCCGCCTGAGTGCGCGAATCGCAAACAAGATTCTACCCAGCGGTGAAATAGACGATCGCGCCAGTCCGGAGTTATCGAGAATCCGCCACGAGATCGGCGCCTTGCGTTCGCGCATCACCCGCACGCTCGAAAGCCTGATGCGCAAATCCGAAGAGGCGATTCAGGATGAGTTGGTCACCATCCGCAACGACCGGTTTGTGATCCCCGTTAAATCAGATCACCGCGCGCGCGTGAATGGTGTGGCCCACGGCTACTCGTCCTCTGGCGCCACGGCTTTTATCGAACCGCTGGAAACCATCGAGGCAAACAATGAGCTGCAAGCGCTCCATGAAGCGGAGGCGCGCGAAATCTGGAAGATTCTCGCCGGGTTGACTGACGAACTGCGCGCGCAACTGCCGGCGCTGCAGTCCGCGGCCAACGCAATCGCGCAACTCGATTTCATCAACGCGAAGGCCGTGTTCGACCATAAGTTCAATTGTGTGATCCCGGAGATCGCGCAGTCCGACAAACTTAAGTTTGTCGAACAACCGAACAGTCTGGAGTTGGTCGAAGCGCGCCATCC
>JANMVC010000354.1:0-3727 GCA_031392315.1 Pyrinomonadaceae bacterium
ATCGACTACCTGCGCTCGGCCAATGCGGTGGACAGCCATGCGCGCTGCGAAGTCGCGCGTCTGGGCCGTCGCGTCGCACAAGTGCAAATCCGCTGCTGGCAGGATGAGAAAGGGCACGCAGGCAAAACCCGCGACGTCGCGCTGGCGCGCGCACATTTCCTGCTGGGCGATTCCGCGGACTCCGCGGACTCCGCGGACTCCGCGGACTCTGAATGAGCAGCGGCTGGCGCACCCTGCGTGAGCTGGATGAAAGTGCCGGCACGCCAAAAGGCACGGCGTTCCGGGCCTTCAAACGGATCGAGCCCACGCTGCGCGAGCCCCTGGACTATCGGCTGAGCGCTGTAGCCGCCCACGCTGCCGGGGTGATTGCGTGCCGCCGCAATGGTGCGGCCCACGCCATCAGCGAGCTGAAACGAGTAAGCCTCGTCGGCAACGGTGTTCACGGTGGCCCAAGTCTGCACATAGTTTGGGCCATAGACGAAGCGTTGGTAAGCGCCATTGTTTGCCGTGGTCACCCGATCAATTCGCCCCGCACCGTCGTAAGCAAACAGTTGAATCGCGCCGACGGATTGGTTCGCGGGCGGCGGACCGGCGACGCGTGTCTTCGCGCCCAGGTCGTAGTGGTAACGGATGTAAGAGGTGAAGCTGTCGGCGTCAGTGATGGCGGTGGGGAAGGCGAGCGTCGAGAACGAGCGCGGGGCGTCGAGGTTGGTTCCGTCGGCGGAGAAGGAGTCGGCGTAGCTGATGGAGTTCACAAGCTCATGGAATCAGGCTTGCGATTTTGCGATTCTCTGTCATTCGACGCTCCGGTATTGCTGAATGATCTCAGACACTAGCTTGGAGGTCATTAACGAGAATCGCAATATCGCAAGCCTGACCCCGATCTTTCGATCCCACAGAGGCAGCGACCGTCAGAGCGGCGAGAAAGAGCGGGCCGACGAGCAAGGCGCAGAAGGTCTTTGAAGATGTCTCACGGCTGCCGCGCCGGCAGCAAGAGAAGATCGTTGAGGTCGTCTTCGCACTCGTAAGCCAATACGCGCAGACCAGACAATGAAAAAGCCCATTTCATCAACCGGGCTTTTTCTGTGATCGTCTAGATCAATTTTAGACAGCTAGCAACCACCCTTCTTGCGCTTAGAAGTCTTCGGTTTGCAATTCTTAATGATCTGTACATCGCTCGGCTTGATCGTAGGAGAAGCAGTAAGCTCTGGCGCACCGGGCGGCACGGGCTGAAGAATAACGGTCAGGTCTTCATGATGACCGCCATCGATCCATTTGAGTCGGCTCTCCTGAATGCCGCGAGTCTCTACCACGTACTTCTTCGCACGAAGAGCACGATCCTTGGCTTCGCCAACGCAAGCACGTTTGCCAGCATAGACTATTATGTATCCGATCAGATTTGGGTCGTGCTGCAAAGCAATTGCGAAGTTATCGAGGTGGGCCTTTTCGTCGTCCCAAGAAAGATTCCCGTAGGAGTCGAACCATTGATCGGCCACCGAAGTTAGCGATCCTTGATGGGTTCTCGGGAAGCCAGCAAGTGAAACCAGAACGGTACACGCGCCGACCAAAGCTATTTGAATCAGGTTCATCTTCATTTGGGCCCACAGTGTTTCATTAGTTCGCGGTCGTAATAGCCGCTGTTGTTGAATATGCCGTTCATGTCTTGGTTCTTAGGAGGAGCTGGTAAACCCGCCCCGGCTCCAGGAAGTTTGCTTGCGGCAGTCGCCAGTTGAGTGTCATCGTAACCGCTGTACCTGCCAGCCAGATGAAGCATTTCATGGATTGCGGTATTGACATAATTAGCTTGCCACATGGCAATGGTCGCGGCCCTGCTTCCATACATAAAACGAGTAGATATCAGTACCGTCGCGCTGCCCGCCGCAAATGTGTTATTCCCGGCGATGGAGCCAGTGACCGTTCCTCCAACGGGCCAACCATTGATTTGTAGGGAATCTTTTAGGACAAATCCCTGGCTTCCTATCTTGCTCAGCAAATCCAGCCCATCTTTAGCTACGGCTACATTTCCGGCTCCGCCGTATAGCTCGCTCGCCTTTGCAAGCAAGCTAGCAATGTAGGCGTTGCAGTCTCCTGTATTTAACCTCTTTGCGATTGCGTCAGTGCCAGGAAGCGGTACAGGGTTCTGCGGAACCCAACGATTGATCACAGGGAAGTCAATATCTAGTGTTCGCCTTTTTCGCGCAATCTTCCCGCTCGCGCGCCGGGACCGACCTGACGTTTATCTAAGAAATAGCGTTTTGCATTGTCATCCCAATTGATGTAATGAGGATCTGCCGAACCGTCCTCCGCATAAAAAACCAACACGGGCCAGTTGCTATGCCAACTAAGTAACGAAGTTGAAAGATCACGAATTTGAAAGAGCCAATGTACGGAAGTAGTTTGTTCTTTGTTTGGTTCGACATTGAAAATCACGAGGCCAAATCTGGCGGGATCATTTCTCGCGGTATGAACGACTATGACCGCCAAATCGTGAAACTCATGTCTTCGGTTGATATTGCCTGTAATAGCAGGATGATTAATCCGGGGATACCATTGATCTCCAAACATACTGCGAAGTTCGCGTTTAGCAGGCTCCGAGAACTTGAAATCCTCGCCTTGAGCCGCCCGGAATTTACCATCTTCGATAAATGACAACCACGCCTTCAAAGCGGTGGGGTTGTGATCGAATATGCCTGAATTGATTAGGTCGTGAGACTTGGTTGTTTGTGATGGCAACTGGAGAGGCTTCGGTCCGCTGCCAGCCTCGGTTCTACTCTGGACGTGACAGCCTGGCACGAGCAGAAGCATCAGGCATAACGCCCCCCATGCAGAAATCGTTGTTAGAGATAAAATCATTCTTGGCCTCTCTAGCAGTTTAATTCTTACCTAGAAGGCAATCGAAAAAGTTCCGATAAGTCGGAGTTCGCGCCGTAACTTCACCAGCATATTTGTGTCTTTCTCGCCTTTCCGCTGCACCACCATCCTCGTGGCCAGGCCCGTACGCGTACGCGGCAGTGTAATCAGATCCGTAAGACATGACGATATTGCGCATTGTAGCCATGTTATCGAATACACTACCATCCCACTGACCTCTGTTATTGATCGCCAGTTTACCCTTGCTGTCGCGAACCAGTCGGGTGCCGAACGCGTCATCGACGAGGGCCCATCGCCAATATTTGAGTACGGCCCCGGAGAGTTGTGCGGGCCCGGCTTCGCCTCCCCATTTTCCGGGAATCAGACCAAAGTCCGACTCTTGGGAAAAAATGCCGGCAACTCGAGTCGTAAGTTCTGCATTATTCATTCCCGCCGCCAAAGAGAGTCTTGTTGCAGCTCGATCCGGAATACTTCTAGTTCCCACGACACCTCGATCGCCAAACCACTTGTTTTTGCAGTAGTCGTAGCGACTTGCTACAGCCTTGTTAGCAACCTTTAATTGGTCAGGCGTGATTGGCCCGAAGTTCTGCGGGTTCCGACCGGCGGCTAGGGCTGCCAACAGCGCACGGTCTGGGCCGCCAGTCAACAAGCCTGCGTTCCACGCGCCGGCCGCAGCAACCGCCGCGTCGCCTCTGAATGTCTCATTGATTCCGGACCTGATCACATTTGACGTGGTGACAAATTGGATAGTCTGCGGCTTCTTATTGGCCTCTTTTTTCCAGGTAATCTTGATGGTCACCTGAATCAGGTTGGCCCGCATCACACCCAGGTTATTGAGCGCCGAGGCTGCGTCCCG
>JANMVC010000363.1:0-6495 GCA_031392315.1 Pyrinomonadaceae bacterium
AGTATCTCGATTTCCGCTTTCGCAACTTCGTAGTGGTTACTCAAAAAGAGGTTGCGGACTATTACCAGGATGTTTACGCACCTCGCCTCAAGGGGCGACAAATTGTGCCCACCCTGGAAGACGCGCGTGGCGAAATAGAAAAGACTTTAACTGAAGCGAAGATCGAATCAGACATGGATGCCTTTCTCGATAACGCCCGCGAACGCGCAGAGATCGTGATGCTGAATCCCGTGTGAGTTGCAGCCCGCAGTTTAGAGTACAAGGTTTAGCTGGAGTGTTACGAGTCGGCAACCTGAAGGTTGTACTCTGAAATTCTTGACTCGCACCCGCCGTAATGTTCTTTACTTTTCACGCTTCACTTGTCATCTTCACTCCGTCATGCCCAATCGCAACAGCAAAAGCGGCCCTCGAATCGGCCTGGCGCTTTCCGGAGGCGCGGCCCGCGGCATTGCTCATGTGGGTGTGCTGAAGGCGCTGGCTGAGTATGAGATCCCAATCAGTTGCGTGGCTGGTACCTCGGCGGGCTCGATTGTCGGCGGAGCGCTGGCGTCAGGTATGCCGCTGGAAGACATTGAAACGCTCGGCAGGACGTTGCGTTGGCGCGACCTCGGACGCATGACGATGTCGCGGCTGGGTGTTCAGGTTAACGATCGTTTGGAAAACTATCTGCGCGAGCGCCTGCCGGTGACTCGGTTTGAAGATCTCCCGATTCCGCTCGCGGTCGTCGCCACCGATCTAAAATCGGGAACGGCAATTGTCATGCAAGACGAGGGCGACGTGCCTTTTGCAATCCGCGCGAGTTGCGCGATACCGGGCTGGTACGTCCCCGTAACTGACGGCGAGGGACGCCAACTGGTCGACGGTGGTTTGGTGGCAGGGCTGCCGACAGCGATGGTGCGGGCGATGGGCGCGGAGCTGGTGATTGGCGTGGATGTAAACGCCGAAGGCGCAACTTTCATTGGCCCTACCCACTCCGTACTCAGCGTGCTGCTGCAGTCCATGTTAGTGGTGCAGCGTACGGCCGGGTTAGCTCAACTTGCGCAGGCCGATTGTGTAATCACGCCGCGCGTAGGACACATCCGTTGGGACGAAATCGCCCGCGGCGAAGAATTTATGGCGGCCGGCTACGAAGCAGCAATTGAAGCGATGCCTAAGATTCAGGCCTTGATTGAGTCAATGACCAAAGCGCGGCCAAGGTGGTATCAAGTGAGGCGCAAGCGCGACCGTGCGCCACGCATCGCCTAACATCGAATCTCGCGTTCTTTGTGAACAACTCTAGAATTCCGCATCGATTAGCACTGTAATAAAGCATTCAGAAAAACGGTAAGCACTGAAGGGTTGCTAGCGGGCAGGATCGGTCGCCCAAGCCTTGAGCCGAAGTGTGTTTACCCATTCGGTTGCTGGCTGAGTACGTTTTTGGTTCATCGTCGGTCTCTTCATGCCCATTGAAGTCACGTCCTTTCCCAGACAGGGTCGAATTCGAAGCCTGCGCAAGTCTTTGCGGCAGTTGATAGCCCGGGCTCTTCACCCGCTGGCTTACTCCTTCAGAAATTCCGCACCACTAAGCAAACGACAACTGCTGATCCGTTCTCTGCCTGGACTGCTGGCCATTGCGCTGGTTGCCGGCGGCGACACTTTGCTGCGATCCTACAAATACTACTCAAGAATCATCGACGCTCGGCTGGCGGCCGGTTACATCAGCAGCCGCCCCGGACTTTACTCGGCCCCGCGCACGATTCGGACCGGCCAAAATATTTCGCGCGCGAGACTGGTAGACGCTCTGCGGCGAGCGGGCTACGTTGAGGCAACGACGGGCGCGGCGAATGTTATTTGGAATGGCAGCTTTAGGCAGTTGGATTCTGCGATTGAAATTCGTCCCGCACGGAGAAGTGGCCAGCCCGGCGTCATTCGCGCCGGCTTTAGTCGCGCCACCGCTGACAATACGATCGCAGAACTGACGGCCGACGATCTGCCGCTTCCTGAGTTCACGCTCGAACCCGAAGTACTCTCCAACGATCTTTCTTACAAAGCGGGCAAGCGCGAAACTGTGCGTTACTCCGAACTGCCGCTGGTTCTCGTCAACGCAATTCTGGCCATCGAAGATCGCAGGTTCTTTCAACACTCGGGTGTGGATCCAATGGGCATTGCCCGCGCGCTCATGCGAAATGCCGGCGATGAACGTGTGGGCCAGGGTGGCTCAACCATTACTCAGCAACTGGTGAAAAATACCTACCTGACGCCGGAAAAAACGCTGCGCCGCAAGTATGCGGAAGCGATGCTGGCCTTTGCGCTCGAACGCCGTCTGCCCAAGGAAGACATCCTCGCGCTTTACTGCAACGAGGTTTACCTCGGACAACGCGGCGCGGTTGCGGCCCGCGGAGTGAAAGAAGCAGCCCACATCTACTTTGGCAAGGAACTGAAAGATTTGTCGTTGGCTGAAGCGGCGACCCTGGCCGGAATGATCCAGGGGCCGGTGCGTTATTCGCCAGTGCAACATGTTGAAGCGGCGCGCAGGCGTCGGGACATGGTGCTGGAAGCTATGGAGCGCGACGGTTTCATCAGCGCGGCGGAATCGGCCGCGGCCCAGGCGCAGCCGGTGAAAATTTCTCCAGCCGCAGTCTCCAATGATTCGCTCGCGCCTTATTTCGTAGATTACGTAAATCGGGTTGCTGAGTCGCACTCGGAGTCGACTGACGCTTCGGCCAACAACCAGCGCGTTTACACGACCATCGATCTCGATCTGCAACAAGCCGCCGAAGGCGCGATCAGGAAACAGCTTCAGCGTCTCGACACTATTTACCAGAATCGGAATGCCCGGCCGCAAGCCGCGCTCGTGGCCCTCGATCCGCGCACGGGGAACGTCTTGGCAATGGTGGGCGGACGCGACTATGCCCACTCCCAACTCAATCGCGTAACCGACGCGCGTCGCCAACCGGGTTCCACCTTCAAGCCATTTGTCTACGCCGCTGCGCTCGAAGACGGCATGTCGCCCGTGCAACAGTTTGCCGATGCGCCGCGCGATTTCGTTTACGACCGCAACAAGTCCTACCGGCCGGCAAACTACGGCGGCGGCTATTCCATGCGCGACGTAACCATGCGAGACGGCCTGGTGAAGTCTCTGAACACCGTCACAGTTGATGTGGCAATGCAGACGGGATTGGTGCGCGTGGCGAACTTGGCGGCGGAGCTTGGTTTGCCGCGGCCGGAGCGCTACCCGTCTCTGGCGCTCGGCACCGAAGAAGTCACACCCCTACAACTCGCAGCCGCTTACGCGACGTTCGTTAACGGCGGTCGCAGAATTCAGCCGCGAGTGATTGCCGCGATGAACGAGCCGCCGGGGTCACAGCCGTTAACCGACGAATCAATCAGCAAAGCGGATCAGGTCATTAGTCCCACGACCGCTTACATGGTCACAAACATGCTCTCCGACGTTGTCGATCATGGGACTGCCCGCGCGGCGCGGGGCGCGGTGAAGGGAACTGCCATCGCCGGCAAGACCGGCACGTCGCGCGATGGTTGGTTTGTAGGCTACACCCAAAATTTAATTTGCGTAGTTTGGATTGGCTTCGACGACAACCAGCAGCTCGGTTTGACCGGCGCGGCGGCAGCGCTGCCCGCGTGGACAGATTTCATGAGCGCCGCGATTGAGCTTCGTCCAGAACTCGGCGGTGAAAACTTTGAATGCCCGGAAGGAATAAAATTCGTGGAAATAGATGCTGATAGCGGCGCGCGTTCAACCCTGACTTGTCCTCATCGCGAATTGATTGCCGTGACCGAACGACTCATGCCGAACCTGGAGTGCTTCGAACATGGCAACCTGATCGAGCAGATGGAATCGATGCCTGAGACTGTGGGCGCGGCGGAGGATCAAACCGTTATGGCCCAGCACGCCCGGACGCCCCTCAGACTCGTGCGCCCGAGCGACTTCGCTGAAGTTGCTGCGACCCGTGTTGATTTGGACGCGAGGGGACGACGGATGCTGGTCACCGATATGCGGTAGCGACAAACCACTCTTTTGGTCAGTCGAGTTGTTGGGACTTTAGCTATGCAGGATTAAGGTGGCCCGATTGATTTCAACGAAGGAGAAGCCATCGAAATTGGCGGCAATACTCTCAAGATTTGACATGAATAGCGTCTCTAATTCCGAATTCCGGATGTTTCCAGTTGAAATCAATAGCAGCTTGGCAGGTCTTCGATACAGATGAAATGAATTCACAAAATCAGCATCTTTGGTAACAACAACATACCCTTCGCGGATGGAAAGGTCATTGATAGTGGAATCGGGGGTTTGATTGCCAAGCGGCAAATCAAGAGTATGGATTGCTTCATAGCCTGCCTCTCGCAACCGAGAAACTAGCCGACGAGGTAGTTGAGCATCAACGAGAAACTTCATGCTGATACTGGATCGAGCCGCTTTGTTTGGCTCAATCGTGCAGCAAAAGACAGAGCTGCCAGAATATCCTCACGCTCAAGGTCTTCGTAATCAGCCAGGACTTCTTCAGTCGTCATCCCAGAGCTGAGCAATTCAAGAATCATTTCAACGGGATAACGAAGCCCGCGGATGCAAGGCTTGCCGTGGCAAATATTGGGGTCAGTCGTAATCCGTTCTGCAAGATTCATAAATGCCTCCAGCCAAAATCATAGCACACGGGCTATCTGACTTCGCGCTAGCGCGCTTGTCAGGTTCTTGGAGCGCTGAGAAGCTCAGACTTCGCATTTGAATAACTCGTTTCAATTTAGGCGAGGTCGCGTTCAAGCACTACCTGCGCGATAGCGTGTTCGGTGGTGTGGGACAACGACACGTGAGCGGCGGTGGCGCCAGATGTTTCGTATAACTCACGAACCAGGCCGTGGAAAATCAAAACCGGCGCTCCGCTTTCCAGTGAACCAACTTCCACGTCCTGCCAACTAATCCCCCCGCGCCATCCAGTTTGAAAAGCTTTCAGCGCCGCTTCTTTGGCCGCAAAGCGCGCGGCATAATGTTGCGCAGCCACAGCGCCGCGGCCTTCGCAATACGAGCGCTCGGCGGCGGTGAAAACGCGTTGGGCGAAGCGCGGCGTGCGCGCGAGCACTTCGCGAATTCGCGCTACTTCGATAATGTCTATGCCGATGGAAACGATCATAAGTGACGACGAACTGAAGCGCGCCGGCTTTTACTGGCGCACGGTGGACGGCGTAACCGCACTCGTTTGCGCGCCGCTCGAACATGCCGGTTTCGCGAATGGATTTTCAACTCGTGGCGGCGGCATGAGCCCAATGCCGGAGAACGCGCTCAATCTTGCCGGCTTTAACGAAGATGCGGCGGAGAACATTCTGGAGAATCGCCGCCGCTTTCTCAAGCTTTTTCCGGGCGAATGGGCGTTGGCTGGTTGTTGGCAGATGCATGGCGTTGACGTGCGCGCCGTGAAGGATCGCGACGACGCCAAGCCAGCGGAAGATGGGGCCGGCGAAACAGTCTATTGCGACGCGATAGTCAGCAATGCGGTAAACGTACTGGCCGGAGTCAAAACGGCAGACTGTGTGCCGCTGCTGATGGGCGACCCGCGCACGGGTGCTTTTGCAGCGGTACATGCTGGTTGGCGCGGCACATTTGCCGGAATTGTTTATTACGCGCTGGAGCGGATGGGCAAAGAATACGGGGCGCGACCAGAAGATGTGACGGTGGCTATCGGTCCGGCTGCGGCGGCTTGCTGTTACGAAGTTGGGAGCGAAGTGATCGCTGGATTTAAGGAACGCTTCGCTGATGCGGACAGTCTCTTAACGCCTACGCGCGAAGGCCATGCGCGCATCGATTTGCTGAAAGCGAATCGCGATCAGTTGATCGCCTCAGGAGTCGATCCCGAAAGGATTTACACCGCACCGCTCTGCACGATGTGCCGCTCGGATCTATTTTTCTCCTATCGGCGAGAAAAGAAGCTGTTGGGGAAAGTTGGGCGACTGATGTCAGTGGTGGGACGGGCGACCGGCGACCGATGACGGACGACCGATGACCGATGACGGGCGACCGCGAAGTCAGAGACCGAGTTTTGCTGTCGTCCGTCGTCCGTCGTGCGTCGTCGGTCATCGGTCATCGGCCATCGGTCATCGGTCTATTCTATGTTGAGCCACAACTTAACTTCCCTGGTTTGTGGTGGAAAACAAACCTCATCGTCGCAGCTTTGATATCTCACTTTCGCCTTAATTTCGGTTGAACCGGTGGCAAAGTTGCGCGGCACGGCGACGCTGAAGCGCATCGCCACCCGACCCTCGTAGACTGCGACTCTGTTTTTCGAAAACTTCAGATTGCGCATCAGCGCGCGCGGATAGCTGACCGGACCCACGCGGAGTCCCTTGGATGCATCGACCTGAAGTTGAGTCGCAATTAGAAATCTCTCCAGCGGTCTGTTCGAGTGGACGTGATAGCCGTGCGGGATTTCCATCACAATAGTTGCCTGTACACTTCGCCCGCGAGCGACCTTGCTGGAGGCCAGGCTTCCGTTAACGGAGATGTTGGGT
>JANMVC010000390.1:0-2672 GCA_031392315.1 Pyrinomonadaceae bacterium
TACGGACACAGCTTTAGCCATGTGGCATGGCAGGATGTCCTAAAGGTGCAGGAAAAGCCGGCTTACGTTGAGCTCTATCGCAATAGCTTCGAGGCTGGCTTTGTACCGAAGCAAGGATTTCATCAGCCGGCTGATATTCCAGTCTTACGCAGTATTCTTTCAGAAAAATTGGGTGTGAAGGCAAAGCTCTTTACTCAATAGTTCAACTTCGGATTGTTGATAGTCCCGCGGCAGGAAGGCGCGCCGCAGATGCAACGCTTCTTGTCTGAGTGCAGGGTTGATTCGTAGTCGATCGTAATTTCCTCACCCGGCTCGATGTCGCGCAGAGCGATGAAGAGGATGTGCCCGTAAGTGATTTTCATAAAGGCGTTGGGTTCACAGGAATGGTTGATGTAATGCGTGCCATTCCCGCCGCGGCTGCCGTCGAGGCTCCAACGATTATTGATCGCGCAGATGCGCAACCGTTCGCGTCCGGCTCTGCGGTTCGCTTCGGCGTTGGAAATCTTCTCGCCGGCATACTCCGCAATTTTGCAACGGCGCCGGAACGGAGTTTCCGCAAAACATCCGCGACCTTCAATTGTCGATTTCCTGATTGACAGACCGGGCGCGAGCTTGAGTTTCATTTTCTTGAAATTGTAACGCAAACTGTTAGTTTGCGTGATTCAATAACCTTAGAGTAAGACGCAAACTAACAGTTTGCGTTACATAAAACTCGACGAGCGTCTCGCCCGTGAATCACGCGCAGGATGTGCGTGCCACGATCACTTAAGCTTGAAGCTGCGCGCGATAAAATCCGTCTGATTACGAATGCGGCTGAGCTTGTCGCGCAGTCCGGTGAAGCGCAGCGCGAAGATGGTACGGTTGTCGGCCTGGAGATAATAGATGCGGCCCATCATTGGTTTTCCAGTCCTGACAAATTCGTAAGAGACGGTAACTCCCTGAAGCCTGCCGGAAAAGCTTTCCTCTTTTCCTTCCACGAACCCCGGCAAAAATCTGAGCTTCTGATCGAGGTCGCGGCGCGCCAGGTCTTTGGGTTTCGTTTCCGCATCCACGGCTTCTTTGCGAATCTGGAGATGTCCCTGGAGGCGATCTCCGTTAACAAATTCGGCTCGCTCGTTAGGCGCATCTGATTCAGAGATCGAGCGCCACTCGGTCGAAGGCAGCTCGAGCGAATAGCCATCAGCATCGCTGGTGTAGGTCTGTTGAGCTACTGCCAGGCTAATGCTTCCGGTGATCAAAGCGAGTACTAAAAAAGCCATTAGGTGTTTCATCACGTTCTCAAACTCCTCGTGAACTACATAATAAAGTGGTTCCGGTGGATTCGTACTTCAACAAGCCCATTAGGGCTCTGCTCCGATGCCGCCGATCATCCAACCCGTTGTCTTCTAATCGAGAGAGGCGGCTCGCGTTAGCTCCCCGCGCGTTTTGCTGGGAGCGCAGGCATCCTGCCTGCAATGAGGCGTGGGCTTTGCCACGCCGAACGACGCGAGCGTTAGCTCCCGGCGCGCGCGATGGCTTCTCGTTGAGTTGCAACCAGAGACTGAATTCCCAGCTTCGCCAGCGCCAGCAAACTCTCCATCTGCGCCGGCGTGAACGGTTCGCGTTCCGCCGTTCCCTGTACTTCGATGAACCTCCCATCGCCAGTGCAGACTATGTTCATGTCAACTTCGGCCTTCGAATCTTCGTCGTATTTTAAGTCGAGTAGCGGAATGTTATCCACTATTCCCACGCTGATTGCGGCCACTTCATTGGTGACGAGGCTGCGAGAGATTTTGTTCAACTTCAGCAACCGGTTAACAGCCAGGACAAAAGCCACGTAGGCACCTGTGATGGCAGCGGTTCGGGTGCCGCCGTCCGCCTGCAACACATCGCAATCAAGAGTGATGGTGCGCTCGCCCAGAAACTTCATCTGCGCTGCCGCGCGCAGGCTCCGGCCGATCAGTCGCTGAATTTCATGCGTCCGCCCGGATGGTCCACCCCTGCCAATCTCTCTTGCTTTTCGCTGGTGAGTGGCGCGCGGCAACATTGAATACTCGGCGGTGATCCAGCCCTGGCCGGTGTTGCGCAGAAAGGGCGGCACTCGATCTTCGACTGAGGCCGTGCAGACGATCCGCGTCTGGCCCATCTCAATCAACACGGAACCTTCCGCATAAGGAAGGTAACCGGGAGTTATTTTAACTTCGCGCAATTGGTCGAAAGCGCGGCCGTCAGTTCTTACGAAGCTCATCGTGTCCCCACACTTCCACCGCCTCCAGCACCGAAGGCGACGTCCCCAGGAATCGTTCAGCTACTTTGGCGAAACGCTCCGCCGCGTCAGTCACATAAAAATGATCCAGATCGTCGCAC
This sequence comes from Pyrinomonadaceae bacterium, assembly GCA_031392315.1. Lineage (GTDB taxonomy): Bacteria > Acidobacteriota > Blastocatellia > Pyrinomonadales > Pyrinomonadaceae > PSRF01. Next base: position 2,347 of record JANMVC010000390.1, read on the forward strand.
AACTGGCGGGCGGGCGCTCCGGTTGTTGTTACATCAGACACTGGCGCAGCGCCGCCAACATCCCTCGCGCCTTCGGAACTCTCGAGATCGTTGGATTCGAGCAGCGTCTTAACTTCGCGCGCCGCCGCTTCTCCGGAGTCTATCAGCGCAACGCTGGACCCGACGACCTCGCTAATCAAATCGCGCAGGATCGGATAATGCGTGCAACCTAAAACCAGCGCTCCCAAATCCAGCCGGGTGAAATCATTCAGATACTGCTCGGCCACTGCTCGCGCCACGTCTGAGTCGGCCCAACCTTCTTCCGCCAGCGGCACGAACAAGGGACA
>JANMVC010000419.1:0-7025 GCA_031392315.1 Pyrinomonadaceae bacterium
GATGTAGGCGTAAGCGTGGAAGCTGACGGCAGTGACATCGTAGGTTTCCTTGAAGGCTTCTTCATTCAGGGTTTGAATGTCCTTGAGAACGTGGGTGAAGCTCAGGCTCCCGGTGTCGAGCTTGTTGGTGGCGAGGCCGTAAAACATGAAGGCATCGTCGGAATCGGGTGAATGGGCGACTGAAATTGTGCGCGTAGCTGAAAGTGTTGGCATAAATATTTGCGATCAACCTATGGATAGAAAAGAAATACGATCCACTAAACTACACGAACCGACACGAAACAGAGGTTCGTGCTACTTCGTGTGATTTCGTGGATAGTCTTACTGCTTCTTTGCGGCATTACTCTTTGCGAGATGCTAAACCAGGCTAACGTTGCTCGGCGCCTCTTTGCGCACGACCGGGTTATAGACGGTGTCGCGTTCGACTGCTTCGAATCCGGAATCTTCGATCAGCGTTACTAAATCACTCCGCGACATCTTCACTTCGTTGTTGGCTTCGATAGAGTAACTCTCGGTAAGTTCCCCACCTTCCGTTATCGTGCCGTCAATGTCGTTAGCGCCAAAGTGTAGCGCCACTTGCGCCAGATGTTTTCCGAGCATGACCCAGTAGGCTTTGATGTGATCGAAATTGTCGAGCAGCAGGCGAGACACTGCCATTGTCTTCAACGAGTCGACGCCCGAAGGTCCCGGCAAGTGGGCCAGTTGCGTATTCTCCGGATAAAAGGCGAGCGGAATCAGACACTGGAAGCCGTGGGACACGTCCTGCTGCCCACGCAACCGCAGCAAATGGTCAACCCGATCTTCGATCGACTCTATATGCCCGTAGAGCATCGTCGCGTTGGTCTTGAGCCCGGCAGCGTGGAGCTTGCCCGAGAGTTCGAGCCAACGATCGGCATCACACTTGTGCGCACAAATCATCGACCGCGTCGGTTCGCGAAATATCTCGGCGCCGCCGCCTGGGCACGAATCTAATCCCGCGGCAATCAACTTCTGTATGACATCTTCGTCGCTCATCTTGTAGAAATGGGCGAAGTGGTCAAACTCCACCATCGTAAAAGCTTTCAGATGGAGTTGCGGGTAGTGCTGCTTAAGTCCTGAAAGCAAGTCCGTGAAATAACTAAAAGGCAGTTTGGTGTTTAGGCCGCCAGTGATGTGCAGTTCAGTCGCGCCTTCCTTCACAGCCTCGCCGGCAACCTTCAGGCTGTCGTCGATGTTATGGGTGTATGCGTCTGGTTGGCGCGGCGTGCGATAGAACCCGCAAAACTTGCAATCCGCGTAACAAACGTTAGTCGGATTCAGATGGCGATTGACGTTGAAGTAGGTGGTGCGACCGTGGCGACTGCGCCGGACGCTGTCCGCGAGTTTCCCCAGCGCCGGCAGATCGTTTGTGGCGTAGAGAGAAACGCCATCGTCAAAGGAAAGCCGCTCGCCGCGTTCAACTTTGTCCGCGATGGCGTTTAGTTTGGGGTCGTGGGAAAAATTCATATGCGGGTCCTGAGGAGGGCAGCGCCTCCAAATGTTAAGAAGAGAATCACGCTTACAAAAGCGTTCGTCGTAAAAAACGCCGCGTTGAGACGGCTTAAATCATCGGCGCGCACCAACCGGTGTTGATAGATAAGCAGCAAACCAGTCGCTGCGACACCGATCAAGGCGAACACGCCGAGCTGGGTAAACCAGTATAAAGCAAGCAACGCGGCAAACGTGCCCACGTGAAACAGCCGGGCTATCAGCAGAGAGTTTCTGATGCCAAAGCGCCGCGGAATCGAATGCAGCCCCGCGCGTAGATCGAAGTCGTAATCCTGGCAGGCGTACAAGACATCAAAGCCGGCCGTCCACAACAACACAACCAGCGAAAGCAGCAGCGGCACGGGACTGTCGAGCGTGCCGCGCACGGCGATCCAGGCACCCGTGGGTGCTATGGACAAGCACCAGCCCAACAACACATGCGACATCAGCGTCCAGCGTTTGGAAAATGAATAGAGCAACAAACTTGCCAACGCGACTGGCGCGAGTATCAGCGTCAGCCGATTCAACATGGCGGCAGCGACCAGAAACAAGATTGTCGAGACGCCAGTGAAGACCCAGACAAAAGCTACGGACAAAAGTCCGGCAGGAATCGCGCGGCTGGCGGTGCGTGGATTCGCCGCATCGTATTCCCGATCAACGATGCGATTGAAGGCCATCGCGGTCGAGCGCGCGCCAATCATCGCGACCGTGATCCAGAAGGCCTGTTTCACAGAGGGAAATCCGTTTGCAGACAGCACCGCGCCCAGAAACGCAAACGGCAACGCGAAGAGCGTGTGCTCGATCTTGATCATTTCGAGGGTCGTGCGAACATTAGTGACGATGGTTGGCATAGTTTGCTAGTTTGCCATCCGCAGGGTTGGTTTACGGAATCGATGGCGGAAGCGATCCACGAATTCACACGAACTAACACGAATTACGTTTAGTGTCTCTTCGTGTTGTTTCGTGGATCGTCATCGGGTTCCTACTCTTCATTTAAGTTTAGCAACTCCGCCGGTTCGTTTAATCCTTTCCATTGTGTTCCCTGAGAATGGGGCAGTCCCAAATGGTCCAGGATGCGAAATACGAAGTGATCAACCAACGCTTCGATGCTTTGCGGGCGGTGATAAAAACCCGGGCTCGCGGGAATGATATGCGCGCCGGCCCTCGACAATCGGAGCATGTTCTCGAGATGAATTGCGTTGTAAGGCGTCTCTCGCGGCACGAGCACAAGCTTGCGTCGCTCTTTTAGCGTTACATCGGCCGCGCGATGAATCAGGTTTGTGCCTGCACCCGAAGCGATCGCGCCGAGTGTGCCCATCGAACAGGGCACGATGACCATGCCTTCCTGCGGATGAGAACCGGACGAAGGCTTGGCCGCGATATTGTCGAGCCGATGCAGGCGGACCATGCGCGACTCCGGCGGCAGACCGAGCCATCGGTTGATTCCCTCGTTATCGTTGCCAATATCAACGCCCAGTTCGACGCGCGCAACTGTCCGCGCTGCATCTGAAACGATCAGATTAATTCGCTCGACCACGCCGCTGGCGGCCATGTGAAAGAGCGTGCGCTCGGCGTAAATCGCGCCAGAAGCGCCGGTGATTGCTACGGTAAATTCCATTTCGGTGTTGTGCTGAAATCTTACTTGGCGCTTGGTTGCGGCGCAAGCGAGCGCATTTCTTGATGTGGCACAGGTATCCTGAACGTGAACACGCGCAAGATGCGCGTGCCACTCCGCAGGGTGGTAGAATGCCCGGCCTACCATCTCAAACGGGGTAACTATGGATTTGAAATCGCTGGAACAACTCCTGGCCGCGTATCGTGCGGGAGAACTGGAGACGGGCGAAGCCGCCCAACGCATCAAGAACCTTCATTTCGAAGACATCGGCTATGCGCGGGTCGATCACTCGCGTTCCACTCGCCAGGGCTTTCCCGAAGTGGTCTTCGGCGCCGGTAAGACGCGCGCACAGGTCGTGGGTATCGTCGAGCGCCTCGTTCAGCATGCGCCAAATGTGATCGTCACGCGCACGGACGAAGCGACGTTTGGCGAGGTGCGCAATGTGGTGACGGAAGCTGAATGGCACGAGTCGGCGCGGTTGATAAGAATTCAACGAGATCAGACTGAGCGCGGCGTCGGTGAAATCGCCGTGGTCACTGCCGGCACGAGCGATATTCCAGTGGCGGAGGAAGCAGCGCTGACAGCGGAAGCGATGGGGAATCGCGTGAAGCGAGTTTGGGATGTGGGCGTTGCGGGGATTCATCGGGTGTTGTCGGAACGCCAACTACTGCAAAGCGCGCGCGTCGCGATTGTTGCTGCCGGGATGGAGGGTGCGTTGCCGTCCGTTGTTGGTGGGTTGGTGAGCGTGCCGGTGATCGCAGTGCCGACCAGCGTCGGTTATGGCGCGTCGTTTGGCGGCGTCGCGGCATTGCTCGGAATGCTGAACTCGTGCGCGTCAAACGTGACCGTGGTCAACATTGACAATGGTTTCGGCGCGGGGTTTGTCGCGAGCTTGATCAATCGCAAGTGGGAAGAAAAAGGAGCAGTCAGCAGCAGCAGTCGGCAGGAAGAAGGGGCAGACGGCAGGAGCAGTAGGCAGGAGCACGATTAGGAACAGGATGCCGTTCTTTACCTGCCGACTGCGCCTGCCGTCTGCTCCTGGCTCACGGATTGATGAGGTTATTGAGTTTCTCCGCCCAATCCTGATCGAGGTTTTGCAGGATGTTGTATTGCTCCACCGCGGCGTCGCGATTTTTCAGCGCCAGAAACGACTTGCCTAGATTGAAATAAGCCTTGCCCAGATCAGGCTTCAGTTGAATCGCCTGCTTAAACGATTCCACCGCATCCGACATCAAACCCATTTCAAAATAGGCCTCGCCCATGTTGTTTGGGACACTCGCGTCGCCTGGCTTCAACGTAGTCAGCTGTTTGAAAGTCTCAATCGCTTCCGAGTATTTCTTTGAACGCAAATACCTCGAACCCAACCGTTCATAAGCGCTCGTGTAATCCGGTTTCAAGCGAATTGCCTGCTTGTAAGCCTGAATCTCGTCGTCCGCACGTCCCCAGTCGCGATACGCCAAGCCGAGCGCGTAGTAAGCATCGGCCGCATTGTATGGATCCAACCGGATCGACTGCCGATAGTTCTCCACAGCTTCGCGATACTGTTTCAGGTAATAATTAGCCAGGCCGATATTGAAATACGACTCGGCAGACGGACGAAGATTGACGGCCTTCTTCGACGCCTCAATCGCTTCGCTATGCCGCCCCAACTTCTCTTTGCAAAAACCCGCCTGGGTCCAGGCTTCTGCATAGTTGCTGTCAGACTCAACCGCCTTTTCGAAGTAAGGCAGAGCCTTCTCGCAGTCGTCCTTTGAAAGGAAACTGAGCCCATCGCGAAAATATTGGACGGCGCGGGCGCGTTTGTTTCTGCCCGAAGCAACCACGAGATCTGAAAGTGAAACGATGGCGCCGCTTTGGAGCTGGGAAATGCGCTCAGAAGGGATCGCGAAATTGATGCTTTGCCCGCCCGTGACTTGCAGCGTGGCCACGCCAATCACTTGCCCCTGCATATTGACCACCGGGCTGCCGCTCGAACCGGGCGATATCGGCGCGGTGATTTGAATGATGCGGCCAAACGTCGGAATGTCGCGGACGGCCGACACGATGCCGTTGGTCACGCTGCCTTCCAGTCCAAACGGATTTCCGATGACGACGACACTTTCGCCTTCCTGCGGCGACGTGCGATCGAGCGAGAGTGGCCGGACCTGGTTCGGTGGCACTTCAACGCGCAGGATCGCGATGTCGCCTTCCGCATCAACGGCCACCACTCCCTTAACTTGATAGATTTGTCCGTTGAAAGAATGCACTTCGGCGCGATGCGCGTTGTCGAGGACGTGGCGGTTGGTAACGATGCGATCCGAATCGATGAAGAATCCGCTGCCGCGCGTAAGCTTATCGCCGCGGGCGTCAAATGTCTCGATGGCTACGGCTGAGGGCTTGATTCTCTTGACCAGCTCCGGGAGGAGGTCCTGAGCCAGAACCTGCGGCCCGACACCGGCAAGCAAGAATAAGAACCAGAGGAGCTTCATTGGAATACAGTTAACTTGTCGCACAACTGTCAAAGACGTGCGTCTCCTACGAGATGAGCCTCACTTTGGAATGCGGTGACCTGTCACCGCTTTTGCCAGCGGCGGCTTGAGGCCGCTTCGGGGCAGCGAATTCAGTCTACAAAGGCTGCGACAGGTCGCAGCCGACCAAAGCGGTGACAGGTCACCGCACTCCAAAGCATTTACAATCCTGCCAGCGCGAGGCTTTGAACTCGCGCCACGATCTCGCTGAGTTTTACGTCCTCGTTAGTCTTAGTCCGTCGCTCAAAAAGTTCGACCACGCCATCGACCACTTTCTTGCCGATCGTAATGCGATAGGGAATGCCGATCAGATCAGCGTCTTTAAACTTCACGCCCGCGCGTTCGTCGCGATCATCGAGCAAGGCGTCGAGTCCCGCCCGCTGCAAGTCCTTGTAAAGCTTCTCGCCTGTCTCGCGCAACGCCGCATCTTTCATGTTCGTGACTGTCACAATGCAATCGAATGGCGAGATCGACTTGGGCCAGATGATGCCGTTCTCGTCGTGGTTCTGCTCGATGGCCGCGGTGATGATGCGTTCGACGCCGATGCCATAACTGCCCATCACGATGGGCGTCGGTTTGCCATCCTGCGTCAGCACGCTGGCGCCCATCGACTCGGAATACTTGGTTCCGAGTTTGAAGATGTGGCCGATCTCCATCGCTTTGTAAACTTCGAGCGTGCCGGATTCGCAGCGCGGACAGTTTTCACCCGAGGAGACGCCGCGTAGATCGGCCCACTGGTCCGGCTTGATGTCGCGGCCAATGTCTACGCCGCGGAAGTGATGGTCGTCTTTGTTGGCGCCGGTCGTCATGTTACGGCGATCCTGCAACGCGAGGTCGGCGATAATGTGAAGTTCAAACTTGGCTTCCTTCGCCCGCTCGCGCGCGCCGACGCCTCCGAGGCTCCCAGCGCTGGCGCCCAGCAATTCGCGAATTTCTTCCGCATGCGCAGCGCGCACCGCAGTGGCCGCGAGATTGTCGGCCAGCTTGGTTTCATGCAGTTGATGATCGCCGCGCAGCAGGGCCAGCACGGGGCGCGGTTCGTTTTCAATCGTGGCGACGTAAACCAGCGACTTGATCTGGCGATTTGCATCAGCGCCCCCGCTGAAGGCGATCAAATCTTCGATGGTGCGGACGCCGGGCGTGGAAAACTCCTCGGGCGCATCAAAGGTCGACTCTTCAACGATGGCCGGGATACGCGAGGTTGCCTTCTCGAGGTTTGCCGCGTAACCGCACTTGGCACAAGTCGCAATCTGATCCTCTCCGGCGTCAGTCTTCGCTACAAACTCGTTTGACGCAGTCCCGCCCATAGCTCCCGAAGAGGCTTCGACGATGGAAAACTGAATCCCACAACGGCTGAAGATTCGTTTGTACGCCTCACGCTGATCTTCGAAAGAGCG
>JANMVC010000538.1:0-2438 GCA_031392315.1 Pyrinomonadaceae bacterium
CAACTGACCAGCAGGACATCAACGACGAATTGAATTCTGGCGAGAAACAAGCCTGGGCGCGTGAAGCGATGGGCCAGCGAGTAAACCAGCGTCAAGCCGAAGATGATGAAGAGCGGCGGGACCATTTCCCAGACCCGCTGACTGTTTCCGCGAACCCAAACGAGCCGCGCAAAAAACAGAAACAAGGCGGCCGCGAGTCGGCCAAGAATCAGCCACCACAGTTTCTGAGTTTGCGGGTGCCGCCGCTCTATTTCGTCGTCAGGGCCCATCTGCCGCCAAGCCTAACACAGAGCGGTAAACGAAACGCACACCGATTTTGCTGCACTTCGCTGGGAGCGCAGGCATCCTGCCTGCAATGAGCGCGAAGCGCGAACAGCTGTCCGGTCGTTTCGGAAGCCTCAGGCTTCACCCGCCATCTCTTCCAGTTTCTCTCCGGAAAGTCGATACACCGACCACTCGTTCATTTGCTCGGCGCCCAGGCTCTTGTAGAAACCTATCGCCGGCTCATTCCAGTTGAGCACGGCCCACTCCATGCGAATGCATCCGCGCCCAAGCGCCTTTTGCGCCAGAAAAGTCAGCAGCCGTCGGCCCACGCCAGAACCACGCGAATCAGGCAGCACGAACAAATCTTCAAGGTACAGACCAGGGAGTCCCTGGAAACTTGAATACGTGAAGAAGTAGATTGCGTAACCAACAGGTCGGTTCCCGTCATACGCAAGAACTGCTTCCGCATAGGGCCGTTCGCCAAACAACGAAGCTCGCAGATTTTCCTCAGTTGCCGACACTCGATCAGAGAGCCGCTCGTAGTCGGCCAGGCCGCGTATCAGCGTCAAGAGCAGCGGAACGTCTCTTTCCGTAGCTGGTTCGATGCGGAACTCGTTGGAAGTCTCCACTCGAATCCTCCTGTGTGTTTGGGGTTCGTTAATGCCCTGAAACCGCAAAGATAGCAAAGCCGGACGCAAAGTTTTCGCAAAGAATCCTCAGACGGATTGTCAGGCGTTCTTCAGATATTCAGCGAAGGCCGCGGCAAATTGATTCCTTACTTCAGCGTTGTATTCCTCCGGCAGTGTCACCACCGAGTCTTTATCGATTGACTGCAATTGACGCAGAAGGTCAAAGAGGGCTCTTAGTTGTGCCGGGCCCCACTCCGGGCCCATTCGATAGTCAAGGCAAATAGAATCAGCAAAGACGAACACGCCAAGCTCAGGAATTACCACCCCATCGAAGGCAATGCCACGGAGGCAAACATGAAAACTCGCCGCTTCACCACTCACGACTAACTCAGCCGCGTTTGGCACGGCATCAACGGGAACATCTTCATCCTTTGCGATATGCCAGAAGGAAGCGCCATCGTTGAGGCTCGCGCCCAACCGAGTCAGGTAAGCCCAGATGTCCTTAACACCCGTTCCTGACAGATTCCGGATGCAGATTTCGGGCAGTGAACCATCATCGGTATCGAACATGTCATGCAGGTTGTGCCAAAGTTGATCCATTATGCCAATTGACCCGTCGGCCTCAGATGGTTTGTTCGGCGGAGTGTTTGTCCCATCTTTCAAACTCGGTTCTTTACCAATTAGGAGCCTCAGTGCAAAACGGGATAAGTAGCTCGTCGAGCCGTTCGATCTCGGTGTACCTGCGGCTGACAGTAATCTTGCTGCCGTCTTTTTTATACACTTCGTAGACGCCTCTGTCTTTCGTATCTTCTCCGATACTTCCAAACTCGCTGGGCGGCGTGTTCCGACTTTCCGAGTTTTGAATAGATCCTTTTTCACAAAGTCAGGTTCAGCGGCCCTTGTTCTTGTCATCCCAGAGCATCGGTTCCCAAAGCTCAACCTTGTTTCCATCCGGGTCCATGATCCATGCGAACTTGCCGTTCTCGTGTGACTCTGGGCCACCAATGACCGCCACACCGGCCGCTTGCAGTTGTGCCAGCATTTCATCTAGGTTGTCGACCCGATAGTTGATCATGAAGGAAGAGTCGCTCGGACTGAACCATTGACTGTCCTTGTCCGCGAGATTCCACACAGTGAGGCCCAGGTCTTCGGCCTTGTCGTCCGGCCATTTGAGTACGGCTCCGCCCCAGCCTTCCAGTGGCATGCCCAGATGCTTCTGATACCACGCCGCGAGGGCGGCGCTGTCCCCTTTGCACTTCAGGAATACTCCGCCGATTCCAGTGATCTTTGCCATCGTAGCCTCCAGTTCGTTGAACCGCCTGACACCTTGAATCAAGCCAACCCGTGAAGCGGATTCGGATCGGATCAATTGTCAGGCCTCGATCTTGTCATTTGCGCGGGGCGCGCCCGTTGCGGAGAACGCGACGATAATAATAAAAACGATCCATCCAACGATGACATCCCAGAATTGTTCAATGAACAACACGGGTGCCAATAGCGACCCGATCCAATGGGTGAGTGGCGTAAAGCGAGTTGCAATGCTTT
>JANMVC010000572.1:0-3884 GCA_031392315.1 Pyrinomonadaceae bacterium
CCAGCCTGCCCGGAAGGCTTCCATCCTTGACTGCTTGCGCGAATGATTTTTCATCGGGACTCCACACGATGATCTGCCTGTCTTCGTTTCGGATGCGTCCCCAAACATAGCCCCGGCCTTTGTCTTCTTTGGTGTTTGCAAACAGCCAGCCTCCAAAGTCGCGCACCTCTATCTCCGCGGTCTTCAAGGCCGGATTGCCGCTCTTGTCGTCTTCCAGCCAGACGGCCCTGATAATTCCTTTTTCAGGATCGAGCACTTTGAGCTTCACCACGCCATCAGTCGTGACCCAGTCTCCGTCCCAATCCCTGGCCACTATCCTGGCGGGCTTTTCTCCCACAGGTCGCTTGGAAATGACGGCGTTGCACCCGGAGAGTGCGAGCAGCATCAGTACCACAAGCGCAAGTTTCAACTGGCGTGATGTTTGAGATGTCATCGTTATTCCTTACACATTCAGATTCCGATATGTGACAGACCTTCTGGCTAATTGTTCGCGGAATTGACCACCGCCTCAGAAGATTCTTATTCCCTCGGTCGGCCCTTTCTTGGCCTGCACGAGGACGACGACCGCAACCACGGCGACCGCGACGCCAACCCCCACTGCGATCTTGGTACCTTTAGACCAGCCGTTGCTCCTGGCTGGCTGAATCTGTGATTTGGCAGGCGGCGCCACCTTGCCTGCTCTTGCCGCCGCCACGAGGTTGAGTACATTGTTTTTTAACTGCTCGTTGCGTTGCGCCTCAGTCTTAGTCGGGGTTTCGGAAACCGCGACAGCTATGTCATTTGCGCCGGCGTCGGATAGGTTTCTGGCGAAAGCGCTGGTTCCGGCAAGACCTATGGTCAGCGCAATCGAGAGGGTAGTGGAAGTTAATTTGTTCAGCACGACAGTTCTCCTTTGGGTCGAAAAGGTGGAAATTCTCATTGAAACTCCAGCGTCAGGTCTCATTTCACGCGGCGGCCAGGTCTTGCTCTTCCCATGAGCTGACACTAGAATGCAGCGCGATTCCGAAAAGCGTTCCGCGAGCTCCACGCTGGGGCTATACCAACAAACTTACCGGTTACGACTCTGTGGCGTCCTTTAGCCTTGCTTAAGAGTTATTAAAAATTTCTTAATTCGTTAATGGGTCAGCTTCAATCTACCTTCGAATTTGGACCCTTTCGCCTGGACGCGAAAAGGCGGGTGCTGGCTCGCGACGGCCACCCTCTGCCGTTAACTCCAAAAGCATTCGATTTGTTATTGGCCCTGGTGATGGAGCACGGGCAAATCGTCACGAAAGAACGATTGATAGGTTTGGTGTGGCCGGGCACCTACATCGAGGAAAACAATCTGGCAGTGCACGTCTCAACCCTGCGCAAGATTCTGAGCAACGGTGAAGGTGAAAAGGAATACATCAAGACTGTAGCCAGGCGCGGCTATGCCTTTGTTGCTCCGGTAAGACCAGTTGCCGAGGTTGCGCCTATCCGAAGAATTGAGTCGGTGGCGGTGCTGCCTTTCAAGGTCATTAGTTCACACGCCGACGACGATTACCTGGGACCAGGGATGTCTGACGCAATCATCACGCGGCTGAATCAGATCAGCCAGATCATTGTGCGGCCCACGAGCGCAGTCTTGAAATACTCATCGCTGGAGCTTGATCCACTTGAGATCGGACGAGAGTTGGACGTTGAGACTGTCCTATCAGGTCGCGTAACCAGATCGGAAGATCAACTCCGCGTCACCATCCAACTGATCGACATCATCGAAAACAAAGTGCTCTGGGCGGACAAGCTCGATCATAGTTTCAGCGACGTTTTCGCTTACGAAGACTTTATCTCCGAGCGCGTGGCCCGCGCATTGGACCTGAGGCTTACCGGCGAGCAGATTGATCGGCTCACCAGACCGCATACAGAAAACAGTGCGGCCTACTGGGCCTATTTGAAAGGGCGGTACGAATGGGCCAAGCGCAGTCCCTCAAGCTTCGTCAAGGCCATGGAGTATTTCAAGTATGCGAGTGATAAAGATCCTCACTACTCGCTCGCCTATTCGGGTTTGGCAGACTGCTATACATTGCTCAACTACTACGGCACGACCGCGCCGCATATCGGCATGGGAAAAGCCAAAGCCGCGGCAGAAAAATCGCTCGAAGCAGATGAAGGATTAGGTGAAGCGCACGCTTCAATGGCGCTGGTGAAGTTTTGGTACGACTGGGACTGGTCAGGCGCCGAGATCGAGTTTACGAGGTCGCTGGAGTTGAACCCGAGCTACGCGACGGCGCACCAGTGGAATTGTTGGTTTCTGGCGGCAATGGGCCGCCATGAAGAGTCGATCGCCGAAGGCCAGCGCGCCCTCGAGATCGATCCGCTGGCCCCGGCGATCAACATGGCGCTGGGCAAAGCATTCTTGCTTTCCCGCCAGTTTGACGAATCGATAAAGCAATGCCAGAAAACGCTCGCCCTGGATCCGAATTTCATACCGGCTCATTATTTTCTGGGACGGGCTTACGAGGAAAAAGGACTCTACCGCGAAGCGATTGCAGCGCATCGCACAGCGACGAACCTGACGCCGGGATTACCTTTAGGCCGGGCCATCCTCGCTCGGGCTCAGGCGCTTAACGGAGACAGAGACGAAGCCCTCGCGACCTTAGACTCCTTGTTGAAGTTGGCAGATGAAGGATCCGTCTATGTGCCGGCTTATGGGATTGCCTTGATTCACCTCGGTTTGGGCGACCATGCCGCCGCAGTTGCGTCGCTCCACAAAGCTTACGAAGAGCGTTTCATTTGGCTCGCCTATCTAAAGGTGGATCCGGTTTTTGATGAACTCAGAAAAGACGAGGCGTTTCAAAATCTCCAACAGCTCATGGCATTTCCGTAGAGGCCTCACCTCTGCCCTGCGAATAAACCGCAACTTCGCGGCACTGGTTTTATGCGGAACCTCCGCCTTTGCAAACCCGTGTGGGCCGACAACCAGGAGTTAATTCCCAACCGTCACAAAGACGGTTGGCTTGTTTTTTCAGCAGCCGCCTTCGTTGCGACAGTATTTGGTTATCACGATCGCCGCGACGACGGCGGCGGCGATGCCAACGCCAATGGCGATTTTTGCCCCCTTGGACACATTGTTACTTTTGGCGGGCCGAATTTGCGGGCGCTCGGCCGGCAGCACCTTGCCTGCTTTGGCGTCCGCGACGAGCTTCAGCATGTTGTTTTTCAACTGCTCGTTGGGCTTTACCTCTGTCTTTGCAGGGGCGTCAGAAAGACTATTGGCTGGGTTAGTTTTTGTATCCGGGTTAGCCGAGTCATTTGCAAAAGCGGAGGTTCCGCATAAAACGCTGACCAGCACCGCCACGAGTGCGATGGAAGCTAATTTTTTCAGCACGACTTTTTCTCCTTGGTTGGATGTTAAGGATCTATTCTCGGGATCCACTCTTGTGGGCCGAACACCGCGGGCTCGTTCGTTGTAGCGGCACGGCATGCCGTGACCTCCCGTTCTTGTGGGCAGCGTGCATCTTTTGGGCCAATCAGGCATCGAGTGGGAAATGGGCGCGAAGTAGTGAAACGCAGACGATGAGAAACGAAAACCCGCGAATGGACCGCAACAGAAAGCCGACACTAGGATAGAAGGTCAGCGATTAAACGACGCTCGCGCTCCGGTCAATCGTGTCAGATCGAGAGAGTTAAATTCTTAAAAGCGTCAGAGAGTTTGGCTGAGACGCTTGACGCAGAAAGTGAGTACTGCCGGAAGTCGAAAGTGGTTACCGGCGCCACGCCGTAGCTGGCCGAAGTCAGGAAAATTTCCTCCGCCTCCGTGAGATCACCAAGTTCATACACGCCTTCAATCACCGGAATGAATAGTTTCGTCGCCAGCTCGATGACGGCGGCGCGGGTGACACCCGGAACGGTTCCGGTGCTGA
>JANMVC010000586.1:0-1616 GCA_031392315.1 Pyrinomonadaceae bacterium
GCTCGTCTCTGTGACTCCTCCGTGTTCTCTGTGTCTCTGTGGTGAATTCGCTGCACTTCCCCTGGTTTCGTGGACACAGGGTTTACGCTGCCGCAGTCAGCAAGCGTTGTTCGTACTGCAACGGACTAAGATAGCCGAGTGCAGAGTGTCGTCGCCGGCGGTTATACCAGACTTCGATGTACTCGAAGATGGCGGTCTTGACCGCAGCTCTGGTTTGCCAGCGGTAGCGGTTGATTAGTTCCCATTTGAGGGTGGCGAAAAAGCTCTCCGCCACCGCGTTATCGTAACAGTTCGCGCGCCGACTCATACTGGAAAGCAACTGATGATGGGCCAGCAATTCACGATAGTCATGGGCGGCATATTGGACGCCGCGGTCCGTATGATGGATCAGTCCCGCCCCGGGCTGGCGACGCGCCAACGCCATGCGCAGGGCCGTTATACTGAGGCTCGCCTCCAGCGTCTCGCCCATTGCCCAACCGACTACCATGCGGCTCCCCAGATCCAGCAAGACGGCCAAATACAACCAACCCTCAGCCGTCCGAATATAAGTAATATCGCCACACCAAGCTTGATTGATGCCGCCGGTCTCCTGTACACCGAAGCGGCGTCGCAAGAGATTCTCGGCCACTGCGTATTCATGCCGCGAGTTGGTGGTCGAAGGCCGTTGGCGCCGGCGCGGTTTGGCCCGCAGCCCACATTCACGCATCATCCGCGCCACCAAATTGCGCCCGCAAGGCGTCTCCGCGCTTCGCAGTTCGCGATGGATGCGCGGGCTGCCATAGGTCGCCCGGCTGCTTTCGTAGACAGCTGCGATGACTGCGCGCAGGCTCTCACGACGTCTGGCTGTGGCGCTCGGCCGGCGACGCTCGGCTGCGTAGAAACCGGCGCGACTGACTCCCAACAAGCGACACATAAGCGTCAGCGGGAACTGCTGGCGATGAGCGCGGATGCAGGCGTACTTCACGGATGTTCTTTCGCAAAGTACGCCGCCGCTTTTTTTAAGAAATCTCGCTCCTGGCGCAATTGCTCATTATCGCGACGCAGTCTACTCATCTCCTCTTCCTGGCTCGAAATCTTACCGTGCCCCCGGAAAATGTCTTTCCCGGCTACCTGCGCTTGCCCTTCGACTTGTCGCCTCCAGGCCCGCAGTATGTCTGCACGGATGTCCAGTGATTGTGCAACTTCAGCTACCGTATGTTTGCCGTCGCTTATCAGTCGCACCGCTTCAAGCTTGAATTCGCGCGTGAAACTTCGTCTCTTCTCTCCCATAAACACCTCCCGCCTGAACACTATCATTCAGGCTTATCTAGGTGTCCACAAAATCAGGGCAGGTCCATCCTGAAACCGCAAAGATCGCAAAGGAGGACGCAAAGTCTTCGCAAAGAAGAACTGGTTCGCTTTCAAATTGAAACCATACAAACCCAACTAGTTACTCGCTACTCGTCGCTCAGCCGCGCTATACTTCCTCTCCCGAAACATGCATCTCAACCTCCGCACATTTCTCGATCTGCTGACCAGAGAAAACGAAATCGTCACCATCGAGGCGGAAGTTGATCCGTATCTGGAACTCGCTGAAGTTCACCGCCGCGTGATCGAGCGCCAGGGACCGGCATTGC
>JANMVC010000719.1:0-1853 GCA_031392315.1 Pyrinomonadaceae bacterium
AACAAACCAAGCGCCAACACGCCCAGCGTGATCCAGGGCGACCAGCGGCGCAGCAGGTAGGAAACTTCGACGCCGCGCGGAGACTGAGGCGCGAAGGGTTGGATGATCCAAACGGGAGCGATAACGATGGCCAGCGCCGCCACAGTTATCACGATTAAAAGTAGCCATGCGCTTTTGCGGCCGAACGCGCTGCTGTTTGCCATCAAAGATTTACCTTCCCCGAGTGGAATTGTGACTATCGCCGCGGCGCAATGATACTCCAAAACCATCGATCGCCTTTGCGCAATCTTTCGACCCCCTTGTCCCACCCGATCGCGAAGCATTGGGTTACAATGGGAACGACTTTTCACAGAATCTACTCGGAGCCTCAATGCGCCTAAGCTGGAATGAGATAAGAGTTCGTGCCGCGCAATTTGCCGAAGAGTGGAAGCATGCCCACTACGAAAGAGGCGAAAGCCAAACTTTCTATAACGAATTCTTCGAACTGTTCGGTGTCACCCGTCGTCACGTGGCCAGCTTCGAGGAACCAGTAAAGCTACTCGGGGATCAACGCGGGTTTGTCGATCTGTTCTGGAAGGGCGTTCTTTTGGTTGAGCAGAAGAGTGCGGGTCGAAATCTTGTCCGTGCCAAGCAACAAGCTCTCGATTATTTTCCCGGCCTAAAGGAGCACGAACTTCCCCGCTACCTGATGGTCAGCGATTTTCAATCCTTCGAGCTTTATGATCTTGATCAGAGCACCCACGTTCGATTCCAACTCCACCAGCTTCACGAGCACGTAGAAGACTTCGCTTTCATCCTTGGCGTACAGAAACGCACCTTTCGCGACCAGGACCCGGTCAACATAGCGGCGTCGGAACTTATGGGCCAACTGCACGATGCGCTGAAGGCTTCGGGTTATGTTGGTCACAACCTGGAGCGCTTCCTCGTGCGACTGGTTTTCTGTCTGTTTGCGGATGACACCGGCATCTTCAACCCCAGAGACATTTTCTCTGCCCTCATAACCGAGCGCACGAATCCAGACGGCAGCGATGTCGGACTCTGGATTGGACAACTCTTTCAGATATTGAACACACCGACCGAACAGCGTCAGCAGACCCTTGATGACGATCTGGCTCAATTCCCTTACGTGAACGGTGATCTGTTTGAAGAGACCTTGCCCATCGCGGCGTTCGACAAGGCGATGCGCAATCTGCTTATGGCAGCCTGCACCTTTAATTGGGACGCGATATCTCCGGCCATCTTCGGTTCGCTCTTCCAGTCAGTAATGCATCCGGAAGAACGCCGCCGGCATGGCGCGCACTACACGACCGAGAAAAACATTCTGAAAGTAATTGAGCCTCTCTTCCTCGACGAGCTCCGGGCTGAGTTCAAACAGCTAACCGGACGGCGCGACAGCGGGAGACGAAAGGCGCTCGAAGACTTTCATCGCAAGCTGGCAACCTTGCGTTTCTTCGATCCCGCTTGTGGCTGCGGAAACTTCCTAATCATTTCCTATCGCGAACTAAGACAGTTGGAAATCGATCTGCTCAAGGTGTTGCGCAAGGATGGCCAACTAGAGCTGGACGTCACCAAGATGAGCCAGATTGATGTCGATCAATTCTATGGCATCGAGCTGGGTGAGTTTGCCGCGCGGATTGCCGAAGTCGCGCTCTGGATGATGGACCACATCATGAACAATCGGCTGTCGCTGGAGTTTGGCGATAGCTATGCGCGCATCCCGATTAAGAAGTCGCCCCACATTCTTCACGCCGACGCCCTTGAGACGAAGTGGTCAGACCTGATCGCTCCCGCGACCTGTTCATACATCCTGGGCAATCCACCATTTGGCGGATCCAAGATGCAGAGCCCTGCGC
>JANMVC010000140.1:0-3143 GCA_031392315.1 Pyrinomonadaceae bacterium
GTTCAAACATGCTCGTCACGCATGAAGGAGCAACCGTCGCAGATATTCCGGTTGCCTTCCTGACGGATGAAGCGCCGCTCTATCAACGACCGATGACGAGTCCAAAGTCTAAAGTCCAAAGTCCGGAGTCCGACGCTGGGAGCGCAGCTCGCGAAAACGTTTTGACAAAAGCTCAACAGCCGGTTCGCGCTGACGCGCTCATTGCAGGCAGGATGCCTGCGCTCCCGGCCGCAGGGGCTTTCATCGCTCGCTCATACAGCGGCGCTTCATCCGTCAGGAAGGCAACCGGAATATCTGCGACGGTTGCTCCTTCATGCGTGACGAGCATGTTTGAACCTTCGCGCACGCGGCCAATTACGACCGCATCAAGGTCCCACTTACGAAAGATATCGATCACTTCACGCTCGCGCCCCGAATGCGCGACGATCAGCATGCGCTCCTGCGATTCGGAGAGCAGCATTTCGTATGCAATCATGCCGACTTCGCGTTGGGGCACGAGCGATAAATTGATCTCGATGCCGGTGCCGGCGCGGGCCGCCATTTCGCATGACGAAGATGTCAGACCAGCCGCGCCCATGTCCTGAATTCCCGCGACGGCGCCGCTGCGCATCGCTTCGAGACAAGCTTCCAGGAGCAGCTTCTCGAGAAAAGGATCGCCTACCTGAACCGTCGGCCGCTTTGCCAGCGCTTCGTCGTCAAACTCCGCGGAGGCCATGGTCGCGCCGTGGATTCCATCGCGGCCGGTCTTTGCGCCCACGTAAAGAATCGGGTTACCAATCCCCGTGGCTTTGCCGAAGAAGATTTGATCGTGACGCACGAGTCCCAAAGCGAACGCATTCACCAACGGGTTGAGCGAATAAGCATCGTCAAACGCGACTTCGCCGCCCACCGTGGCCACGCCAAACGCATTTCCATAGTGTGCGATGCCGCCGACTACGCCTGCTAATAGCGAACGGTTGCGCCGTCCGTATTTCGGATGATCAAGCGAACCGAACCGCAGGCTGTTCATCGAGGCAATTGGCCGCGCGCCCATCGTGAACACGTCGCGCAAGATGCCGCCCACGCCCGTGGCCGCGCCCTGAAACGGTTCGATGAATGAAGGATGATTGTGGGATTCGATCTTGAATGCGATACACCAGCCGTCGCCGACATCAACTACGCCGGCGTTTTCCCCAGGCGGTACGATGACGCGCTCGCCGGTAGTTGGCAGGCGTCGCAGGTGGATGCGCGAGGATTTGTAAGAACAGTGCTCCGACCACATCACTGAAAAAATGCCCAGCTCGGCAAACGACGGCTCGCGGCCCATCAGTGACTGGATACGCTGAAACTCTTCGAGGGTAAGGTTGTGGGCGGCGATTACTTCGGGAGTGAACTGTTCCATAAAAGCAGTCGGCAGTCGGCAGGAGCAGACTGCGGTCTTTGTAACGCAAACTTTTAGTTTGCGCGCCGTTTGAGAATTAGTGCCGCGAGAAGTCTTTAACTGAAGTTCCGCAAACTAACAGTTTGCGTTACAAAGACCGCCAACTGCTCCTGCCGTCTGCCCAGTGCCGACTAGCTTTTCGATTTCCGCGCGGAGTTCTGCAGTATCGAAACGCCCAAACTTCTTGTATACGATCTCGCCTTTGCCGTTATAAAGAAACGTCGCGGGCAAGGCGCCGGCCCAGTCCGGATCGACCAACTTAATCGAAGGCTCCGGGTCAGCCACATTCAGTAAGTAGACGGGCATCCGCGCCTTCATCAAGCGCAGAAACCGAGGCACTTCAATTTTCAGTTCGGTTAAGTCGTCAAGCGAGATCGCGATGGTGTCGAGACCTTTTGCTCGATAGTCGTGATCTATTTTGACGAGGTCGGGAAACTCTTCGCGACAAGGATCACACCAGGTGGCCCAATAGTTGACGAGCAACGGGCGAGCGCCGTTGCGTTTCAATAGAGCAGGCAACTCGGCGTCGGTAATTACGGTGACGGGCGTCACCGGCTTCACCGCCACCCGCTTGCCACGACGGCGTTGGGCCGCCTCGCGCCCCTTTGCGGGGGCGGCAATGCTCAGTAGCAAACTGGCGACGCCGAGTGCGAGCGCCACGGCCCTTATGAAAGGCGACATTGATTAGGCCCGCTTGATCGAGCAACCGAAAGCGTTGGCCACGGTCTTGGTCACTGGCTTTCCGGCAAGGCTCGCGTCCAACGCGTCGCGCAATTCAGTAGCCGTGATCTGATCGCCCTGGCGGCTGTTATCAATGCGCCCGCGGTAGACGAGCTTATTGCCGGCATCGAGGAAGTAGGCTTCGGGAGTGACGCTGGCGCCGAGCTGGTCCGCAATTTTGTTACTTGGATCTTTAAGAATTGGAAATGTCAGGTGGTTGGTCGCGGCATGCGCTTTAACTGCTTCGGCGGCTTCCGCAACATTTGAGTTGATCCCGACCACATTAATGCCGCGGGCCTTGTAGTCCTGAGCCAGCTTTTCCATGCGCGCATTGTAGGCGTTGGACACCGGACACTGGACGGCAACGAAGAACAGCACCGTGCCGTTTTTTCCTTTCAACGAAGCCAGGCTCTGGGTTTTTCCGTCGGCGTCAGGCAGGCTGAAATCAGCGACCGTGGAGCCGATTGCGGTGGCGGCCGGAAGGTCTAGCGTGTTAGCGCGCGCGTGGTTGCTTGAGACGGTGGCAACTGACGCGACTACGAACAACGCGGTCAGCGTTAACGAAATGACAGCTTTCATCTTCATAAACAGGGACTCCTTGCAAGATGTGTAAGTGTAGGGAAACGAATATGAAGATTAACAGCGGCGTGTGGGAGTGGCAAGTGAGTGGCAATAATTGTGGGCCGCGCATCTTGCGCGGGTTTCACGAGCGAGAAGCTCGCGCCACAGTCGCTACCACGAGGGCAGTCAGCACGAACGTCACCAGAGCGGATAACAAACAAAACTGGCAGAAGGCTTTGATTACAAAAGCCTGGAGGTAGATTAGCCAGAGACTGGTGACAAACATCAGGGCCACGACCAGCGTGAGCAACTTGCCTGCGATCTTGTAACCAAAAGCCCCGAGCGTGGCCAAACTGAAGACCGTGAAATAGGCGGCGGCGCCGACCAGCGCCAGTGGAACTCCACCGATTGTTGCGTACTGGCTGCTGAGCACTTCAGAGCA
>JANMVC010000346.1:0-9274 GCA_031392315.1 Pyrinomonadaceae bacterium
GACGCGCTGAAGAAGCTCGGCGCCGTGATCGTCGATCCCGCCGACATTCCTACCTCAGGAAAGTTTGACGACTCCGAACTCGAGGTTCTCTTGATTGAGTTCAAAGCGGATCTGAATAAGTATCTCGCTGAACTCGGACCGCGCGCACCCGTCCATTCGTTGAAGGAGATCATCGACTTCAACGAGCGAAACAAAGACAGGGAAATGCCATACTTCGGTCAAGAGCTTTTCGTCAAAGCCCAGGCAAAGGGACCATTGACGAGCAAAGACTACCTCCGTGCGCTACGGAAGAACCACCTGCTCTCACGCGCTCAGGGCATCGATTTCATTATGAAGAAGCACCGGCTCGACGCGCTCGTCGCACCGACCGGTGGCCCGGCGTGGCCCACTGACTGGATCAATGGCGACCACTTCACCGGCGGTTACTCTTCGGCCTCAGCTGTTGCCGGTTATCCACACATAACAGTTCCGGCCGGGTTCGTTTTTGGTTTGCCGGTTGGCATTTCATTCTTTGGCCGCGCCTGGAGTGAATCCAAACTGATCAAGTTTGCCTATGCTTACGAACAGGCGACGAAAGCGCGCCGCCCGCCGCGATTTCTGCCTGGGCCAAGCTTTAGTTAGGAACTCAATGAGAAGCTGCATATTTCGGCTTAAGTGAGGTTGAAATTCACATGGCCATTAAAAGCACCGAATCCACCACACCGCGCATGAGCGACGACGCCGTGAAAGCAAAAACCGGCAAGAATTGGAAACAGTGGTTCACCATTCTCGACAAGGCCGGTGGGAAAAAACTGAGTCATCAGGAAATCGTGAAGTATCTCAGCGACGAGCACGCCGTTGGCCCATGGTGGCGGCAGATGGTTACAGTCACCTATGAACAGGCGCGCGGCCTGCGGCAGCCGCATCAGAAGCCCGCAGGTTTCGAGATTAGTGTGAGCCGAACAATCAACGTCCCGCTGTCGAAGCTCTATCGGGCGTTTGAAACTGACAAAGCCCGCACCAGTTGGCTGGCGGAAGACAAACTCGGAGTGCGCACTTCAACCGCCAACAAGACGATCCGGGGCGCATGGAACGAAGTGAAAACGAGCCTGGAAATCAGTTTTATTGCGAAGAACGATAACAAGAGCCTGGTTGTCGTGACGCATCGCAAGCTACCAAACGCCAAGGCGGCCGCAACGATGAAATCATTTTGGGGCCAAGCGCTCGATCGTCTGCGTGCATCGATCGGAAAGTAAGAGCCCCTCATAACCGGGACCGCGGGCGCCCTCGCCCGCCGTCCTCGGAAATGCCGGTGCCTGCGGGTTGAGGTTTTCGCCAGCGCAGAATCAACTGCGGGCTTGATGACTCCAATGCCTGTTCCAGAGTCCAAGGATATCCACAACCCTGCCGCCATTGTCGCGCCGCACCTCGATCTGGGTCGTCGCGGCGAAGAACTTGCCGCCGCCTATCTCATCCAACAGGGTTATCGAATAGTCGCAGCAAACTTCACACTGCCGGTCGGGCGAAATATGCGCGGCGCCGTCGTGAATGCTGAGATCGATTTAGTGGCTTACGATGGGCCAACGCTATGCTTCGTCGAAGTGAAGACGCGCGCGTCTGACTGGTTCGCGCCGCCGCAGGTAAATGTTGACTTGCGAAAGCGGCGACAGATCGGACGCGCTGCGCGTGCCTATCGTCGCATGTTGGGACTCGAAGCCAGTCCCTATCGCTACGATGTGGTAAACGTTATCTTGCCCGCCGAAACCGAACGCTCGCTACAAATCGAGGTGGTGCGAAATTTTTGGACGGAAGCAAGCTTACGCAAGCGGCGTTGGACGCAAAGCGACCACTACTAGTGATCGTCAATTCAATAAACCTTTGGGTCTTCTACATCCTGGTGGGTCGGATGAGTCAGAACCGGGAGCGGTAGGGACCGGGTGACCGATACGCCATAAACAAACTCAGCTCAGTACCAGAACAAGCTGCAACTGCCCAGGTTGACCCGGTCGCCACCGCTTCCGGTTCTGATTTCCGGTTGGGAAGTTGTCCGGGAATAACGCTGAAAGCGTTGGCTAGTCTCAGCCCGGGGGTTGGGCTCCGGCAACCCTGGGAATATTCATCCACTTTTGAGAGACGGGTGGTTTACTACCGAACAGAAAATCGCCAAAGGCAAAAACCGTCAGGCGGCCGTCAGGGCCCTGGCCTACAAGTGGATCAGAATCATGCGGCAGAAGGGTTCACCCTTGTTGCCTTACGCCGCCAAAAATGCTGCCTGAGTTCAAAGAAATCTCTTGACTCGTCAGCCTCAGATGGATTGTTCGGCTTCCGGCGGAATCGCGCACGTACAGGTATCAGGCTTCAGCTCGCCGGGCTTTTCGATAAACGAGCGCCGCGGTACCAAAGAGCGCTGCGTATAGAAGTCGGCCCGGCCACGCAAGCACACGGTAGATGACCCAGTCGGGGAAGGTGCCTGCATCATCACGAGCCGCCATGGCTGAAAGAATCTCCTCGTCAGTTCTTGTTGGAGCAATCTCATCCAGGCTTTTTCCGTTCCAGGCATATACCTTTCTGATCTCGCTGCTCGGCCCGGGCCATCTGGTGGCGTCATAGATAATTAGTCGAGCGCGCCCTGATTCATTCCTCACACCCACATGTGTCCTCGAAGAGTTATCTTGAGAGAAGACATTCAACACGGCCTTGGGCTCACTTCCTGAAAATGCCGGTGGAACTTCTACAGGGGTATCATAACGACTCTTAACTTCGATATGAGTGACCAAGCCGTCGCCATCGAAATCACCTCTGCAGGGGCGCTCCGGCAAATAGCCGCACTCATATTCCTCAATCAGCTGGCCATATCGAGAATTCCGCAGCCCTAGCCAAAGATCGCTCAATAATAAACCTAGCCCTGTTAACGTGAGGGAGAAAATCAAGATGGTTGTGAGTCGCTTTCGCATTTCAATCTAGGTGACCAGGAAGCCGAACGCTGGGCATCAGCGGCGCGCACGAATCGCCGCCTGCGACAAGCCTCGCATGAGAGACATGCTAACTGCGCGTCCGCTGCATGCCATTGTTGGGCATCGCTGTGGGGAAGCGATTCAACCGATCGAGGGGTTTGATGCCACGTATCAGACAAGTCGCCTTCCCAGCGTTCGCCAGGCTTAGTTCGCTGCCGCCTTCACAGCGCCAGCGGCCTTTTCGATGATTGCGGCCACCGCATTCGGCTGCGACACGTAGATCGCGTGACTGCCCCCAACCTCGACGACCGTCGAACCCGCGCGCTGGGACATGAAGCGCTGGGCCGGCGGAGGAATCATCTTGTCCTCAGTGACGACCAGGTACCAGCTCGGCTTGGTCTTCCAAGCCGGCTCACTGATCGTACCGCTCAGCGCTTCGACGCCCCACGGAACTTGAGAGTCGGCCATGAACGCGGCTCTTTCCGCGTCCACGTCTGCCGCAAATGACCCTGGGAACTTCGCCTTGTCGAGGAATAGATAGCCGTCCTGCGGCGGCAGGATCGGCGGCACGGGTGCGCCAGGCGGTGGATCCTTGATGAGACTCGACACGGACTCACCCTTGTCCGGCGCAAACGCGGTGATGTAGACAAGCCCCACAACGTTTGGATCGTTGCCCGCCTCAGTGATCACCACCCCGCCGTAGGAGTGCCCGACGAGAATTATCGGGCCATTCTGCGCGGCAATAATGCGTTTGGTTGCGGCCACATCATCGGCCAGCGAAATCGTCGGATTCTGAACGATCGCGACAGTGTAGCCGTCCTTCCTTAGGATGTTATAGACACCTTCCCAACCAGAGCCGTCCACAAAACCACCGTGGACGAGAACAACGGTCTTTGCCTCCAAACTTGGTCTTTCAGCCATAATGATCTCCTTTTTCTCTGGAACAGATTTCAGTAATCAACAAAA
This sequence comes from Pyrinomonadaceae bacterium, assembly GCA_031392315.1. Classification (GTDB taxonomy): domain Bacteria; phylum Acidobacteriota; class Blastocatellia; order Pyrinomonadales; family Pyrinomonadaceae; genus PSRF01. The sequence continues at coordinate 3,900 of JANMVC010000346.1, forward strand.
AATTCCCAACACAGTATCTCAGCTGCGGCGCGCGATCAGCATTCAAGCTACGAAGAAAGAGGTTCCTTGAGAAGCATGCTATCGCGCCGTCAGCTGCAAGGCTTTGTTCGGCAGCGGGTGGGATTACCAACCGGCCTTAGCCAAGCGATACATGACGAACATCGAGGCACAGATTATCAGGATGCCTCCAAAAAAATAAGCGAAAGCGAACGCCCGATCCTTTACCAAGCCTGGAGTCCAATTGAAGGCGGTGTCAATCGGCTCTCGTTTTACTCGCGTGAGAAACAGTCTCCGGCAAAGTCTGAAGTAAGCCAGGGTCAGAAGTGGTGCGAGCAGAGCTCCCGCGCCCCATTCAAATGCTTCCGGCGTAAAATGAAGGGTAAGCCCCAGCAAGAAAACGGCGGACGAAGTCGCGAGGATTACCTTAAAGGATGAATCCTTGATTAGAAGTTCTGGCTTAATTCCGAATATCGCGAGGATGGAATAGCCGACAGCGAAGTAATATGGATTATAGTCCACGAACGTCAACCTTACGGAAAGCTGCCGAACGCTGGGCATCAGCGGCGCGCACGAACCGCCGCCACATTCAAGCCTTGCATGAGAGACTTGCTAATTGTGCGGCCGCTGCATGCCGTTGTTAGGCGCGGCGTCGGAAGCCATAAACCAGGTATCCGAAAACCAGCCAAATTATACCCTGCACGAGCAGCGCCTTGGCGGGGCCCAGCAGCGGGAAGATCTGCGAATTCACTACGCCCACGGCTATCGCCCACGCGCCCTTCCACCAAGACACACGCCGCACAAAGAGCGCCGCCACGCCGAGCGCCACGGGCGCGATCATCTGATACCACATACCGCCCAGGACGTACATGAGCGTAAAACGCGCCGTGGTCGCTATCCACAGCTGCACACCGGCGTAGAATATTCCGCCCAAAACGGCCAGCACCATGAAGACTTTCGTGACCACGCCGCGCTTCGTGGCGCAGAGGTAGAAGCCGAAGAGCCCGGCGAGGAAACCCGCCGCTTTGATGACCTCAAGAATACTATGGCCAAAGAGCTTTGCGGGCGGGGCGGAAGCAAACGTCTGAGGGTCAACAAAGGTAGGGCTAGCCAGCTCCCAAATACCGTTCAGAATACCGGAAAGGAGCGCTGCGGCCATGCAGGCAAGACCGAGTCGGGCGATCAAGTCTCCTCTTCCGGCTAGGGAAGCGTCAGGCGGTATCTCTGCTTTAGCCGTAGTCATGGTCCGACCTCCTAATTTACGATTAAGTGTAGCGCCTAACGCTGGGCATCAGCGGCGCGCACGAACCGCCGCCAGCGACAAGTCTTCCATGAGAGACATGCTAATTGCGCGGCCGCTGCATGCCTTTGTTGAGTGGCTGGGGCTATTGGAATGAGTCTGACCTAAGGACAGACGCGCCTTGGGGCAGAGTTGAACGCGGCTGCCGAGTAATCACTTCGCCTTGTAGCCAGCTGTTACCTCATCCTTATGCGCTGCGAAAGCGGAGAGGACTTCCCCCTTCTCACGCGGAGGCACTTTGGCGAAGTCAAGGGTGCGCGCTAGCTCGGCCGCGACCTCGTCGAATTCGGCCGGCGAGATTTTGAGGTCCCGATGCGCCTCCTCAAGACCCAACGCAGTCTTTCCCGGTTTTGTTGGCGAGAATTTGAACGGCCCGCCTGTGACCTCGCAGACCCACAGGGTTCGCATGAACTTGAGGCCCGGCAACCTGTCCAAGCTCTGCCTGTGCCATTTCCTGAGGGCTGGGTTCTTCGAATTCTTTCCCACGATCGGGTTCTTCACAAGCGCGTCGCTAAAGTGGTCAACTACCGCGGCGATGGCGAAGACGCCGCCAAGCCGTTCATACAGACTCTTCTCGCTTTGCGGAGTGGCTTGCACAGAAGTCGCGACGAGAAGGGCTGTTAGAGTCATTGCTATCGCGAGTGATTTAATAATTGAAATTTGTGTTTTCATGATTCCTATTTCCTCCTGTTTTGCTTATCCGCCCGCCACCATGACGTGCGGCATTTGTTGTAGAGGAAAGCGCGCGGCAGACGCCCAACGGTTGAGTTCAGGTGGCGCTGGCGGTTACACCCAAGCTGAGCCGGACAAAGCTCGTCAACAAGGACGCTATCCCGCGCTCACCTGCAACGAATTGTTGGGCACGGCATGACTAACAGTTAAGGCTTTGGCTTCTCCGTACACAGCTAACCGCAGAGGTTCAGGTAAAGGGATCTTCACTTGCTGTCGGCGTGCCGCGTCGGACCTTATCGGACCTTAGTAGTGAAGCACGGCGGCGTAGAAATCATTGAAATCGGAAACCGTAGTGCTGCCGCCTGTAGACAACGTCAGCGTGTGCTGGCCCTCGCTGAGTTGAACCTGCAAGTAGCCGGGCACCGTGGCGCGGTGCGTGGCAGCGCCGTTCGAGTAAATCTGTGCTGCACCCAATTCGTTGCCGTCCAACGTGGCTACGATGCCAAGTAATTGATTCGCCGATTGAGACCAGACCGAGCCGCAAATCTCTAAAAACATGGGTTCGTCGCCGGGGGCGGTGAAAGTAGCGGTTATCGGCAAGGGCCCGGCTTGATTAAGGATCACTTGTATTGCCATGGGAACTCCTTCTCTCGTCGAAGACTTGAGCAAGTTTAAGGTGTTAGAGCACGCGCAAGTTATTCCTTTCGCGTCCGTATTGTCAATGAGATGGGTCCGATCAGAACTGGAAGGATTAGCTACACTAACGGATGCATTGGACTCTCTGTGTTAGCCGCCCAACGCTGGCCTTTGTATGTTGACCGAACAGCATTCAAGCTGAATGAAAAAGGCTACTTGAGAAAGATGCTGTCGCGCCGTCAGCTGCAAGGCTTTGTTGGGCGGCGGCGTTGCAATCATCCAGGCAACGGAAATTCTTTGCTCCACATAATTTTGGAAATATCATCGCTAATTCTCACCAAATGCAACCTGTCCACTACGCAATGATATTCTAAGCCTAACTGCTGCGCCTCTTTCAATGCCTGAGAATACTTCTCAATGTCGAGCGACACTTCCTGTGGGTTGCGAATATCGTAACCAGCATCTTGTGTGGCAAATAAACCTAAGCCAAGATGCGGAACGAATGGTATATCTTCTCGGCGACATGAAGCCAAAATGCCCGTGTATAAATCTTGATGCAAGCGGATAACATTTTCATTTCCTGCCGCAAGAATCAGAAACAACCAATGATCCCAAGCCTTCTGTAACCCTTGCAAATGAATTGGAAAAGGTCGCCACTGGCTCGATACTCTCTCAATGTGGCTGACAAGACTTGCCTCACCAACAGATTCAGGCACCAGAAATACGAAAGTTATATGCGGCTCGATGAGGTGAACGTGTGGATCATACTTACGCCGGAATTCATTGATCCGTCTTGTGTCAATATTCGGATAATGTACCAGGGCATAAAACATTTATGTAAGCCTCAAATGAAAGCCGCCCAACGCTACGCTTCAGCGGCGCGGCGCGAACTCACGCAAGCCAGGTCGCAGGAAGCATCATAAAGAGAATGCTATCGCCGCGTCCGCTGCAAGCCATTGTTGGGTTTGCCCTCCGTTAGCACCACGCCACCTGCGGCTCGCCAACATCTTTCAGGAACCACGCAAGCCCGACCTCGGCCGCACCACACATTCAAGCGGCCAGTATCTGCGCAACATTCCAACCATTCCAGCATCTTTTCCGATTGCGCCAGGCTCGTTGGGATTTCGGTAGCGTGCGATCCAACGATTCGAATTCACCGGGCGCGGGCGAACACCATTCAAGCCGCGATCTTACGAACGAGTTTGAGAAGCACGCGCTCCGGTCCCGAGTTGTTATGCTGTTCGTGATTGAAAGCGCAGGTACCGATTATTCGCGACCCTTCTCGATTTGGCCGACAGCGTTAGACTGCCGCGGAGCCAGATGCGACCGAAAGAAAGTTGGGACGGATAGCCACTGTCCGTCCCTAACACGATGCCTGCTCTGCCAACCCCGTTATTTGGGTGGACTCTTTGAATCTGGCACCAGCTCGTACGTGAGGATTCCATTCTTGCCCTTTTTGGGAGGGGCGGTGCGGTAAGAGGTAAGATTGCCGCCGGCTGCCTGATCCGCGATCTGTTTTCCCTCGCTGGGGCTTACAATCCGCGTGACCCCCTGGTGTTCCCACGTAGCATACACAAACCCTGTTGACCGCGTGACAATGCCATTAACGCCTTTGTAAGAAACTAAGCTCCCAATCGGGGGCGGATACTTCATCACGATTGTCGATCCGGGACCGCGCCAAATCCCGCCATCCGTGCCTATGGCGAGAGAGGCCTCCGTGCCCGGAAGTTTTACATCTCCGGCATTTGAAACTGGCACTTGCACCAACTCGTACGTGAGGATTCCATTCTTGCCCTTTTTGGGAAGGGCGGTGCGGTAAGTGTTGTTGCCGGCTACTTGATGCGCGATGCCCTGTTTTCCCTCGCTGGGGGTTACGATCCGCGTTTCAAAACCGTTCGCCCACGTGATTGTCGGCTTCATTTTTACAAGCGTGACAATGCCAATATAGTTATGGTAAGAAACTTTGCTCCCTTGTTTTAGCGGATACTCCATCACGATTTCCCCTCCCGGATCGTGATCGAGCCCAACTGGTATGGATGAGAGGGGGACGCCAGCGATGCCCGGTTTTTCATCTCCGCCTGGGGTGGGGGTGGGTTTGGGTTTGGCAAGGGTGGTGCCGATGCCGATGCCTCCATGCCCGCCAGGTGAACCGCCCGTTGGTGTTGGTGTGGATTTTGGTGTGGGTGTGGGTTTGGCAACGCCGCCGGTGATGGGACCCGTTTGGCTCGAGCGTTTTACATCCCCGCCACTTTCGGCGCGAGTAACCGTCACGATAATCTTCGCTCCATTTTTGGTAATCTCAATCTCAACCGGCGCCGGCAGATTGTTTCCGAGCTCAATGGACACAGGGACCACTTCGACTCCATTCTCCATCCTGCGCTCGGGGTACCAAGTGTTCCACCCGGAGCTGTTGTTCATGCCCGACTTCGTCTGCGGCATCTTCCCCACAGACAACTTGTATGTGCCCGCTTGCAGGTTAGCGAAGACAACCTTGCCTTTCTCGTCAGTCTTACCCTGCACTGCCTTCCCGCCGGGATTCTTTCTGACGATGATGTAAACGCCGGGGAAGTTAAAGCCGGGGATTGGGTCATTTAACGATTGAGCTATTGATGCGCTGCCTCCGAGAAGGCCAAAAATAGCAGCCGCGATCACCGCGATTCCTATTGCCGCAAGTCTGATTTTCATTTGGCTCGGTTCCTTTGCTTTGGTGGTGGTGGTCTGTTTTGGATGGCTTGTTCCTGGCCGTCTGACAGGTTGAGACATCTATGTT
>JANMVC010000196.1:0-4125 GCA_031392315.1 Pyrinomonadaceae bacterium
GACCGTGCCGGTTGGCAAACCGCCGGGAATGGTCACCGTCTGCGGGCTCGGATTAAGCACTACGGGTGCGCCACCCACGTCGCCGCGGATGAGCTGCGTGGTGCTGGTTCCATTGTTGGCTACCCAAAAGGGGCTGCTGGCGGTCAGCGAGATGCCCCAGGGGTTAACGAGCAGCGGATCCAGGACGGGCGCCAGGCCGGGAATATCTGACAGAAGCGTCGTCAGGCGGTAAGCGGACCCAGGTGCAATTACCGGAATCGCATCTGGTGTAATCCCGTTTCCAGGCGATTGGGCTGTAACGCGCGGCCCCGACGACAAGCCAGGGAGCATAAGGATGTAAAGCGCCAGCATTAGCGAAACGCTGATCAGTTTTCTAGCGGATTTTTTTCTTGATTGCGGGTCTGACATGGATTCTCCTCTTGGCGTCGGGGCGCTACTTGGTGGTTTATTTTCTAACGGTTTCAGTCAAAGGAACCATGGAAACCAGCATGCGAGGCGTCGTTGGTTTGCCCAAAATCTTCCAGCATTCACTCCGGCCAGTGAGCCAGTTCAGTGATTAGGGAGTGCTAACCAGAACGAGATTGCCGACTTCCAGCATTGTTAGGGGGATGGGAACGGCGAAACTCTAAGCCGGACGTGGGAGTGCTGTCAAGATTTTTATATCGTAACTGAAAGCCTGATGACACTGCGTGAAATCGCGCGAACCTGCTTTTCCTCAGCCTTTTGGCAGCTTGCGATTAAGCTAACCTCTGCGTAGAATGTCGGTTCTTTAACGCTGGGTGACAACAAGTATCTTTTTCGCCCGCACATAGCTGCTGCTCGCTCCCCGAGGGCATCCAAACTGCTAGTATCCGCGTCTTTATTCCGGAGGATTTTGTGAAGCAAGTCTTTAAGTCTCAGTGCGCTATTGCGGCCTTAGTGCTCGTGTTTGGCGCGTTTTCCTATACCCTTGGGCAGGCGCCCAGCGCCACGCCCAATCCTTTCGTGGTTCAGTTGACGTCCAGTCCTTCCGGCTTTCAGTCTTTCTCGGGAGACCTGAGTCTCAATGGCCGCTTCGTGGTGATCGAGTCCAATGGCGACATTTCGACAGAGAAATCAGCGGCGCGGAACAACGCTGACGGTAATCGCGAGATTTTCTTGATTGATTACGCACAGCGGCGAATCTTTCAACTTACGAATACCAGGAATGTGCAAAAGCCGCCGGCAAGCCCCACGCCGACGCCAACTCCGGCCGCAAGTCCGACACCTACGCCGACGCCTATTCCTACGCCGGCTGATCCAACCCAGATCAAGTATGAGATTAGCCTGAATCGTCCGATGATCAGTTTTGATCCGCTGTTGGTAGGTGGTCCTGGTGGATCGCGAACCTACACAATTGTTTTCTCTTCCAATGCGCCGACCCTTCCTAATTTCGATGGCAGCGATCTCGCCGGTTTTGTCGGAACTACAACCAGCCCGGCTCCGGAGGGAAATCAGGAACTTTGGATTTACCAGTTTTCGGTTACGGAAGTTGCGAATCTTTCAGCGGGCGCCGAAGTAGCGTTCCAGGATCTTAGCAACGGAACCTTCACGCGGATAACTGACACCGTATGCAGCCGTCCCACGGGACTCAATCCACTCGTACAGTTGGATTCGATTGACGACAATCGCGAAGCGACCATCAGCGACAACGGCAGCACCAACGCTTTTATCTCGACAGCCAATCTCGTTCCCGGCGTTGGAAATGCCGATCGCAATCCGGAGCTTTTCTTCTGGAGCTCAGCCGGCATTACGCAGGGAACCAATACTCAGTCTGCCGGACCTACTCCGACCGATCCGAAGATCTATTCCAGGTTTCAACAAAATCCCGCGCTGTCCGCTGACGGCACCAGAGTCACATTCGTATCCACTGCGGACCTGGTGAGCCCATCCGCAAACAGTGATGGAAACGAAGAGATATACGTGGCAACCGTCGGTTCACTAGTAAGCAATATTCGTCAGGTAACCAAGACCAAGAAGGACTCGTTGGCGCTGACGGTTAACCGCATGCCCTTTGGCCGCCGGATAAGCCGGGACGGCGGTTTTATCGCTTTCGAATCCCTCGCCGAGGTTCCGGACGCCAATACGGGTACCAACAAAACGATCCTCGGGATTTTCGTTTACAACTACGCGGACCAAACGATTAAGCAGGTGGGATTAAGATCGTCCGACTTTCCAGACATCCTTCATGAACCAACGTTCACCGACTATCACGGCACGTTGACGCCCTTGACGTTGATTTTCGCATCGGCGCAAAACTTTAAGGTTGATGGAACGTTTCCCGCGACGGATCAGGCGAGCACGGGTCTAAACCCCTCGAATCAACCGCAGATTTTTGCGACGCAACTTCCGGTAGGGACAGCAAACACCTTTGCCCGATTGACGACAAACCCCATCGGAGGGTTTGGTGGTATGCGCCCGCTGGGCAGCGATACTATCCGACGCATCGCATTTAGTCTCGGTGGCACAGAACTCGGCACCGGTAATTCGGATTTCTCTACCGAAGTTTTCTACCTCTTGACGCCGCCGGTCACTCCTCCCGACTCGACAGCGGCGCTTTCGTTTTTTGCCTGGCCCAGCACCTTCCCGGTTGCCGCAGCCACTCCAGCGCCGAGTCCGGTACCAAGTCCCACGCCGCTGCCGAGTCCTGGCACAATCGCGTTGGGGCTCGCTCCGGGCGAGTTTGGCATGATCCGTTCGACGGTTGGTCTCGCGAATTCAGATCCGCCGCAGGTTACCAACGCTGACGAGGCGAAGCGCAGTCCAATCCTGCCGGTAGAACTCGCCGGAGTTTCCGTGTCGGTGAATGGTGCGGCAGCGGGACTCTACTTCGTGGGCAACACAGCCAAGCAGATCGATTTCGTTATGCCCCCAGGGCTGACGGCTGGCCTGGGTACCGTGGTTATAAACAACAACGGCACAGTCTTCCGTGGCTTCGTGCAAATCGTGACTTCGCAGCCGGATATCTTTTCGTCTACTCATGACGCGGCCGGACGGGCGGTGGTTTGCAATGTGACGAACACCGCAGTTTCCGGTTGCGTGACTGAGCCTTTCAAGGTGATGTCGTTGGATAGCTCCGGCACAAGCGTGGCCACCGTACTTGAAGTTCACTTGAGTGGCGTGCGGGGCATCATTCCCGGCGAAACCAAAGTGACGATAGGTACTACTGACATCATCCCGACGTCTGTCAGACGCAACACCAACATGTATGGGTACGACATCATTACCTTTACGCTTCCTTCGACACTCGTGCCTGGCGATTACCCAATCATCGTGTTGGTGACTAAGAGCGGCACCTTCTCGAGCAGGGAATCGACCACGGCGGCTAAGGTCCAGATAATCGCTCCTTAGTCTGCGTGATGGTCGCCGCGCGGGCGGATTAGGACCCAACGGGACAGAGCCACTAACGCAAGAACGCGAAGCAAGCCGGCGGGTTTTCATTTGGCTTGCTTCGTGTTTTTGTTTTCCCGCCCCAAACGGGTTGCGGACTATTCGTTCAATCCCCACCCGCAAAAGTGTTACTATCAGCCGCGTTAATTCTGCGCGCCTTGCTCCCCAGCCCACTCGCTACGCGCGATAACCAGTACTATTTGAGATTGGCGCTCACTAATGCGACGTCCAAACCCGATTCTGACGTTAGTCGTGATCTTCGGATGCGCTGCCTCCAGCTTTCCGTCGTCGTTTGAGTTGGCCGCGGGCGCCGCGGAACGACAGCCGAAGTGGCCGACGAAGGCGATCCAAATCTCCATTTCAAGTTCGCTGACTCCCCTCGCTCCGGGCATCAAGCCGGGCAGCGATGTTGCCGGCGCGATCAGTAGGGCGCTGGAAAGTTGGGCCGGCGCGGCCAACGTTGTGTTTGTGCAGGTGCCAGTAAACGCGCAGTCTGTTAGTCCCACCAACGGCGGCGACGGTCTGAGCTTGATCACGATAGCCGCGACTCCCGAAAACCTCGCTGTCTTCAGTGAAGCAAATCAAACGGCGCGCACGCGGTTGTTTTATGACGTCAGCACCGGAGCTATCACCGAAGCCGACATCGTGATAAATCCTTTTCCGTATTCAACCGACGGCACACCCATTCAATTTTCAACTGACGGTACTCGCGGCACC
>JANMVC010000356.1:0-12428 GCA_031392315.1 Pyrinomonadaceae bacterium
GCACACCGCATCATGGGTTCATGGGTTTTTATACGTATCTTTCGCAAGTGCTCAACGTCGACGCAGTAGTACACGTAGGCACGCACGGAGCCCTGGAGTTCATGCCCGGAAAGCAGGTTGGCCTATCAGGCGAATGCTGGCCCGACAGGTTGACGGGCGAGATGCCGAATATCTATATTTATAGCGTGAATAACCCGTCGGAGGGTTCGATTGCCAAGCGTCGTTCTTATGCAGAGTTAGTCTCTAACCTCACGCCCCCAAATGAAAATGCCGGACTCTACAAGGAGCTGGCCGCACTCAAAGACGTCATGCTCGCCTATCGTCAGGCGACCGACGAACTTGAGCGTCAGCGGCTCTTCCAGGTGATCGATGAGCAGGCGCAAGCCTTGCACTTCGCATCACAGTAGGGAAGCCGATTCTAATAATAATCACTCGTGGTTTTGCTGAGGGGGCGAACTCGTGAACAGAACAAACCTCGCGGTCGTTTTACTGCTCCTCACTGTCCTTTGCGCTCTAGCGCTTTCTGGCTCGCCAAACGCGGGCGCTGCCGGAGCATTTCACCGCAATACACTCGCTGCAGCCGAGTTGCCAGTGCTGGCGCTGGCATCACCCATCTCCGGATTTTCCCAGCCGGTCAGCATCACCCACGCGGGTGACGGCAGCGGGCGCATCTTTGTCGTCGAACAGGGTGGCAGGATTCGCATCATTAGAAACGGGGTCGTGCTTGCCACCCCGTTTCTGGATATCTCCGGCCTGATCAGCAGCGGCGGTGAACGTGGACTGCTAGGTCTCGCCTTTGCGCCCGGCTATGCGAGCAATGGCCGCTTCTATGTGAACTACACAAACCCCGCCGGCGATACGGTGATTGCGCGCTACTCGCGAAATCCGATTAACCCTGATCTTGCTAACACCGCCAGTGAGCGAATTGTACTCACCATTGCGCAGCCGTTTGCAAATCACAACGGAGGCCAACTCGCCTTCAGTAAGCTCGATGGTTTTCTTTATGTCGGCATGGGCGATGGCGGTTCCGCGGGTGACCCCGGCAATCGCGCCCAGGATCCAAACCAGCTTCTCGGTAAAATCCTCCGCCTGAATGTTGAGATTGGACTGCCCGCGACCTATACCGTCCCGAGCGGTAATCCATTTGTGGGCCGGCCGGGTTTTCGTCCGGAGATATGGGCGCTCGGTTTGCGCAATCCGTGGCGGTTTTCGTTTGACCAACTCACCGGCGATTTATTCGTGGCCGACGTGGGCCAGGGAGCTTGGGAGGAGATCAACTTTCAGTCGGCCGCCAGCGCCGGTGGCGAGAATTATGGCTGGCGCGTAATGGAAGGCAACCACTGTTTCAATCCTTCTACTGGTTGCTCGACGACCGGCCTCGTAATTCCAGCGGCGGAGTACAGTCACTCCTTCGGCTGCTCCGTGACCGGCGGCTACGTCTATCGCGGCAGCGCCTTTCCGCGGATGCAGGGAAGCTATTTCTACGGAGACTTTTGCAGCGGACGAATCTGGGGACTCAGCGGCGGACCCGGGGCCTGGCAGAACGACATGTTGCTTGATACCACGCTCTCAATCTCTACCTTCGGCGAAGACGAGGCGGGCAATCTGTACGTGGCAAACTACAGCGGCACAATTTATTCTCTGGTCGATTCGGCGCCCACGCCAACGCCCACACCGACGCCCACCCCGACACCGGGAATGCCGGTGACTATACAATTTGGCAGTGCGTCGTTTGACACAACTGAAGGTTGCACGAGTGCGGTGATCACAGTTACGCGCGCCGGTTCGTCGCTGGCTGGCCGGACTGACTCGGTTGACTACTCGAGCGCCGACGTTTCCGCGTTGCAGAAGACTGACTACACCTTCCTCGCGGGCCGGTTGATTTTTGCGCCTGGCGAAACCACCAAGACGCTGACTTTGCCAATCACCGAAGATGCATTTGCCGAAGGCGACGAAACTGCCACGGTCACGCTCGGCAATCCGTCAAGCGGCGCTTCCCTCGGCGTCCAAAGTCAGACGACGCTGGTAATCAACGATAACGATGTCGCGCCGGGAGCCATGAATTCGATTGACGACGCCGCATCATTTGTTTGCCAGCACTACCACGACTTTCTTAACCGTCAAAGTGATTCTGAGGGCCAGGCATTCTGGACGAATCAAATTGTCGAGTGTGGCGCAGACCCCGGCTGCATAGACATCCGCAGGCAAAACGTCTCGGCCGCTTTCTTTCTCTCGCCGGAGTTCCAGGAGACCGGCTTCCTGGCCTACCGTTTTCACCAAATCGGCTTCGGCCAGATGCCGCGCTACCAGGAGTTTCTCCGAGATACGCAGCAGATTGGTCGTGGCATCGTGGCCGGACAGCCAGGCTGGGAGCAGCAGTTGGAAACTAACAAGCAGGTTTACACCGACGACTTCGTAAGCCGCGCGGCATTTCTGAGTCGGTATCCATTGAGCATGACGGCCGCGCAATTTGTTGACGCGCTCAACGCGAACGCGAGCAGCGCGCTTTCCCCGGCTGAACGCGACGCCTTAGTTGCGGGCCTCGCTAGCGGCAGCGAGACGCGGGCCACGGTGTTGTACAAACTTGCCGACGACAGCGATCTGAAGAGCACGGCAAAGAATCGCGCGTTCGTGTTGATGCAATATTTCGGCTACCTGCGCAGGAATCCTGACGATCCGCCCAACAGCGATTTTTCTGGTTACGACTTCTGGCTGGCCAAGCTTAATAGTCACGACGGGAATTTTGTCAGTGCGGAGATGGTCAGGGCGTTTCTTATTTCGGAGGAATATCGTTCGCGTTTCGGCCAGCCTTAGCCTGGGCCACCAGCCGACGAAAATCCTTCGGCGCTACGCGATGACGGAAGGCTTCTACGCCGTTAATGAACACGACCGGAATGTCATTGCGATATGAATGAAGCAACTGCCCGTCGCTTTCAATGTTAACCTCGCGGAGCGTATATTCTTCAGCACAACGAGCAGCACGCATCGATTCTTTAACTTCTTCGCAGAGGTGGCAGCCGGGGCGGGTGTATAGTGTTACCTGAACTTGTTTTTCGGCTGCGTCCATTGAATCGCTCATTCTGGTCATTTTACGCCAGGCGCGTTGCTCGGTGCAGCACTTTCATTTATCGATGAGTCAGCAAGCTAGTGAATGGTTGGGAATGGACGGATCAATTTAGATCAGAACCTGGAGGACACATGTCGGATAACCTGGATACCGCGGCGGCAGTCGGGCTGCTAAACGAAATACTCGAAACAGAACTGGCAGGCGTTGTGAGATACACGCATTACGCTTTGATGGTGTTCGGCCACAGCCGAATTCCGATCGTGAGCTGGCTCCGCAGCGAAGCGAGCACGTGCCTGATGCACGCAAACGATGCCGGGGAATTGGTGACACACTTCGGCGAGCATCCCTCGTTGAAAATTGGCGCGCTGCTTGAAACTCACAAGCATGGGATCAACGACATCCTGTTGGAATCGCTGGAAGCCGAGCAGACCGGCCTCGCCCTTTACAACAAACTGCTCAATCTCGTTACTGGGCGCTCGGTGTTGCTGGAAGAATACGCCCGCAAGATGATTGCCGAAGAGGAAACACATCTGGGCGAGGTCAACAAGATGCTGCGCAAGCCCGGTGAGATCACGCAGTTTCCGACGGACTAAGAACCAGACTATGGCTGACAGAAGATCCAAACCACGTCTTAGCATAAACCTCGGCGCCGAGTGGGACAGCGCGGCCGGGAAGCGGAGCGCGCGAATTACCAACCTGTCTGAGGGTGGTTGCTTTCTCGACTCGGTGGGCGAGGTTAGGCGCGGCGAGATTGTCGGCTTTCGCGTGTTGTTGCCGGACGACGACTGGCTTTACCTTGAGGGTGAGGTCAGGCATCACACTGCCGGCGAGGGCTTCGGCGTGCAGTTCGTCGACCTAAACGAGGAGCAGCAAGCGAAGCTGAAGGATCTAATCCTCAGGGCCAGCGCTTCCGAGGCTCAGGCGGGTATCTCCGCTGACCTTGTCGAAGAATAAGGTTGAAGAATAAGGAGGACTGGCGTTCCTGGCTGTCTCTGAATGTTCCTCGAGGCGCTGAAAAAGCGCAGCTTTACCGTACTGCCAAAAATAGAAAGGGCTTGAAACTCCATCCTTCTAGCATATACTCTTTGGCGTCATGATTTTCTGCATCAACACAGATTCCCCTACCGCGGCGGCTTCCATTCGGTGACTAAACCAATAGGATCAGGATAACGATGGCCATTCATGGCACTCTGACGACAATGAGTGTTCCTGATCTGCTCCAGTTTCTGGCAGTAGGCAGGAAGACCGGCTCGCTGAAGTTTATCTCCGGCAGAGTTGTCAAACAGATTCACTTCGAAGAAGGAGTGATCGTCGGCTCGTTTTCTAATGACCCTAATGAATACTTCGGCCAGGTCCTGATTCATTACGGAAAATTGACTGAAGCCCGACTCCAGGAAGCCATGGAAGTGCAACGCCAGGAGGGTGGGCGCCTCGGCGAGATTCTAATTTCGAAAGACATCGTGAGCGAAGCTGATGTGCTTGAGATCCTGCGAACGCGCACGCTGGAGATCATCTACGACCTTTTTCTTTGGAGCGAGGCCCAGTTTGAGTTTTTCGATAACGATCCGTTTTCAGCCGACATGATCCGCATCAACGTCCAGCCTACTTCCGTCATCATGGAAGGTATCTATCGCATGGACGAATGGGTTCGTTATCGCGAGTTGATACCGTCTGACCGCTGCATCATGGAACTCGTCCCTGGATGGACTAAGTCGCTGGGTGTCAGTAAAGAAGTGCGGATGATTCTTTATTTTCTCGAGAAGCGAATCACCGTCGCCGAGATTTGCTACAACATGCATAGCTCGGCATTTCACGTTTACGCTCAGCTTCATCAGTTGGTGAGCGATGGAGTAGCCCGCGTGGCGGGTGAAGCGCCAAAACCACCCGAGCCATCGGAGGATCCCGCCAGTCTTCCCACTACCGTCTCGGAATTGCTTTGGGCCGCACGCTCCGAATACGACGAGGGGAAGCCGGAGCTTGCCTTGCCTTTGATCCAAAAAATTCTGGCCCATGAACCAAAAAACGCTGGAGCGCAGGCCTTGCTGCCGGTGGCCGAGGAAGCGCTGGTGAAACAGATTTACGCTACGGATTTTTCGCGTCAGGCGGTACCGAAGTTGATGGTCCCGCTGGAATCCCTCGCGTTCGATAACATCGGGTCGCAGGAAGGCTTCATGCTTTCTCGCATCAACGGAGAATGGGATATTGAGTCGATCCTTTCCATCTGCCCGTTTCGCGACGCCGATAGTCTGCAAATGATTAAGGGCTTGCGAGACAAGGGAGTGATAGGTTTCTGAAGACCGGCGCTTATGCCGGCCTCCGCCCGCCTTCATTTCACGTCGAAGAAGAAACGGATAGTGTGTGTCTAACTTTGGTAGAAGAGACTTCCTCCTGAATGCCGGGCTGTCGAGTGCCGGACTGTTGGCCTTCAACGGTTTTGCCGCTCGGCTTTCGTTGCTGAAGGCCGGCGCTTTCGACGCACCGGCCGCAATTGGTTACGGCCCGTTGGCGCCCACCAAGTCAAAAAATACCGGCGAGTTGCTGCTCGCTTTGCCGCCGGATTTCCAGTACACAGTTTTCAGCAAGACCGGAACGATCATGGCTGACGGACGTCCGACGCCCCGCGCTCACGATGGCATGGCTGCTTTCCAGGTAGGACGTGAACTCCGTCTCGTGCGCAATCACGAGATCAACAACTACGTAGGCAAGCCCGAGGTTCTGCTCGATCCGAATGCCTATGATCCGCTTGCAGGCGGCGGCACGACTACGCTGGTCATAGATCCGAAAACGCGCGAAGTAGTCAAAGACTTCATCAGCCTCAGCGGGACGCTGGTTAACTGCGCGGGCGGACCAACGCCATGGAAAAGTTGGATTAGTTGTGAAGAGACTGTGCTGGGTCCCACCAGGTTCACGAGCCCTGAAGGTGGCTTGCGCGGCGGCTTCGCCAAACACCACGGTTACTGTTTCGAGGTTTGCGCGAAAAGCAATAAAGCTGTTGACCCGGTGCCGCTGAAACAGATGGGGCGCTTCGTGCATGAGGCGTTGGCGGTTGATCCACGCACCGGCATTGTCTATCTCACCGAAGACCTCGACACCGCCGGCTTCTATCGATTCCTTCCGCGCCAGCGCGTTCAACTCCGTGCGGGTGGCCAGCTGCAAATTCTGGCGATTGAAGGAGAGCCAAACTACGACACTCGCGCCGGGCAGAAGCCTGGTGTGTCTCGGCCGGTAAAGTGGGTGGACATTCCCAATCCTGATCCTCCGGAAGCGGAGTTGGATAGCCTTGCCGTTTACAAGCAGGGAGCTGCCGCCGGCGCGGCAACGTTTCGCCGGCTGGAGGGTTGCATTGCCGGTAACGGCCAGATCTATTTCACGTCCACGAGCGGCGGCGACAAGAAGTTGGGCCAGGTTTGGCAATACACTCCGTCAAGCACTTATCAAGGTTCGCTGACCATGCTTTTTGAGGTTACGGACCCAGCCATCCTCAACCTGCCCGACAATATTTGCCTGCTGGGAAAAGATCGATTGGTTATTTGCGAGGACAACGACATCGCCAACCATTTGCGCATCCTGACTGCGCAGGGACAGATTGTGAATCTGGCGAAGAATATCGTTCCGGGATTTGAAACGCGGGAATTTGCGGGCGCTACATTCAGTCCGGATGGCCGGACCTTGTTTGTGAACGTTCAGGTGCCGGGCCTCACCTTTGCCATCTGGGGTCCGTGGGATCGGTTCTAGTCCTCAACAGACAGCGTCGAGATGTTCACTGCGGCTGCGCATTCTCGCAGTCGTTACCAAAACGCATCAGGAAGAATCGCCGGCTGACCGGGTGGGCGAAATTCCGCCAGCGGGATAACGCTCGCGTGGTCACAATCTCAAAGCCGGCCGATTCGAAAGCTCGCCGCCAACCCGCTTCAGTCTTGAAAGTGCATGGGCCAGTCCGTCGTCGCCACTTCCGATTGTGAATGCCGCACACGATTCGGTCACCCCACCTCTCGGGCATGTCTTCGTAAACCAAAACTTTGCCACCTGTGCGCAACGAACGTCGAACCTCACTCAAAAGCGTTTCGAGACTTTGGGCGTGATGGAGGACGTAACAGAAAAGTATGACGTCTAGTGATTGGTCTTCGACGGGGAATGATGCGCCATGGAAAGCGCGATAATCGATCGGCGCCTCCGTCCGCTCGTCAAGGTCGATGCCGATGACGCGAGTGTTGAGCATCGCCGAGAGATGATGGGCAATGTAACCATTGCCGCAACCAACATCGAGCACGCGCAACCCGGGCGACGCACGCGGCAGCGACTTCGCAATCTCAAGCGCCATGTCGTAAGCGCGTCCCACTTTCCGCCGTCGCCGCTCACGTCGCCAGCGACGAATGAGCCAATGAACCCGGTCGTTCTCCTGAAACGCCACGGCGGGCGTCGCATCGATTAGCGAAGGCTGCAACGCTGGCAGGTAATCACTTCGAAACGGATGATAAGGAGTTGAATCTTCGCGGATTGACACCGATGGTTGAAACATACTCAACGCGAAGCAAGCACGGTGCCGAGTTCCTGATCGGGAATTTGCCAATGAAATGAAACTGTCGGAATCTTCCGCCGCGAGATTTTCCCGACGCGTGGCTGCCATATCTGGATCTCAATGGCTTGATGGGCACACATTGGTTAAGATGTCGAAAATCTTCGATTCCAACGCAGGAGCTTTTCATGTTCAGACTTCTCATTGTCGGATTGATCTTCAGTTTATCTGTGGTCGCCATTGCCCAAACCGGATCGCGCTTCGCAAATAAATCTTTGCCGCCGCGTTATTGGCCACGGGAAAAGAGCCAGCCCGTCATCGACAAGACGCAGACGATCACGCTGGCGCCGGACATTTCCCACTTAACCACTGGCGAGCGCAGGGCGGTGGACAAGCTGCTCGAGGTGGGCAGGATTTTCCAGTCGCTCTACGAAATGCAGCGCCATCCGGAAGCTCGCTCGTCATACGAAGCGCTGGTCCAACTGGATAAGCGTCTCGGCTCAACTCCGGAGACCCAAAATCTCCTGTCGCTTTACCGGCTGAACCAGGGACCAATTGCCACCACGCTGGAAAACAAACGCGAGCCCTTTCTGCCGGTGGCCGGCGTGGAACCCGGAAAGAACATGTATCCCTGGGGTTTGAAGAAAGTCGATATTGAAGAATTCCTGAAGACGAATCCGGAAGACCGCGACAGCATTCTTCATCTGCGTAGCGCGGTGAGGCTCTCGACCTCGGAGAATCTGCGACGCGATTTGGCGGCGCTCGCAAAGTTTACGACCCTGTCAGTGCTGCATCCGGGTTTGGAGCAACACCTGCGCGCAGAGTTGCTGATGGTATCTCGTCGCTCCGGCATGCGCTCGCGGCAGCCGCATCGTTTCTATGCGGTGCCTTATTCGGTTGCTTACGCGGATGAGTTGATGAAAGCGTTCGGCCTTCTCAACGAAGCAGCGGATGCGGTGCAACAGGACGACGAGGAGTTTGCCAGGTTTCTGCGCAACCGCGCTCGCGATCTTTTGTCGGATGACTACGAGTCTGGCGACGCCGCATGGGTGACGGGCCGCTTCAAGAATCTGAATGCGCAAATTGGTTCTTACGAAACCTATGACGACGAACTCTTCGGCGTGAAAACATTTTTCTCGTTTAATCTCCTGGCCACCCGGCCGCCGGAAACCGCTGCCCTACGACAAGCCATGAAAGGATTGCAGGCGCTGGAAGATTCGCTGCCCTACGACAATCACAAGAAAGTGCGCGAGGACATCCCGGTCGGCGTTTACGATGTGGTCGCTGACTTTGGCCAGTCGCGCGGCGGCAACACCGCGACGATTTTGCCGAACGAAAGTTATCTGGCGCGACGTTACGGTCGCACCATTCTGCTGCGGGCCAACATCATGCGCGAGCCGAAGATTTTTCAATCAACTTCGGGAACGCTCGAGGCAGCAGTGGGGACTGAACAGGCGAAGGCGCTGACAAACGAGGGGAGTTTCTACCGCACCCTTTGGCACGAGGTGGGTCATTATCTCGGCGTTGACCGCACGAAGGACGACCGCGATCTCGATGAGGCTTTGCAGGAAAACGCGAGCGCGATGGAGGAAATGAAAGCCGATCTGGTGTCGCTGTTTGTCGCCGCAGCGCTGCGGAAACAGAACTACTACACGGAAGCGCAGCTGCGCAGTGTTTATGCCAGCGGTATCTTGCGGGTCTTGCAAAACAACAAGCCGCGCCGCGATCAGCCCTACCAAACGATGCAACTCATGCAGTGGAACTTCTTCATGGAAAACGGACTATTGAAGTTTGATCCGGCCACGAAGACGATGAAGATCAACTACGACAAGTATCACGAGGTGGTGGGAAAGATGCTGCGAAAGGTTTTGGCGGTACAGCACGAAGGCGACAAGGCCGCCACCGATCGCTTCATCGATGAATACACAAAATGGGACGATAACCTGCACGGAGCGATTGCGAAGAACATTCGCGACCGCCAGCAATACCGCTTCCGGCTGTTCAAGTACGCTGCCTTAGGTGAGCGATGACTATCCGCAGATTACACAGATTACGCCGATAAGCAGCTAGCAGGCTGAAAGTAGTGAATCGGTGGAATCTGCGTAATCTGTGGGTTCTTATTTCCCGAACGCATCGGCGCCGAGGAAGTTCTCGCGCAGGTAGGCTACGGTTTCGTGAAGCGTCTCGCCCGGATCGCGAGGACGGAAGTTAAGCTCTCGCGCCGCCTTCGCGCAGTTCAAGTACCAAAAATATTGCGCCATCTCAATCGCCCCAGGTTCCACCGGCGACGCCATGTCCCACTGTTTGAAAAGGGAATCAATCAGTCTCGATCCTTTGACCATTAGCCCGGAAGGCAACGCAAACTTTGGCGCTGACACTTTCGTTAGCCGCGCCAGCCGGCCAAAAAATCTTTCAAAGTTCCAGTTTGCGGCGCCCATCAAATAGCGTTCACCGTGGCGGCCCTTCTTCATTGCTACCCGAAACGCCTGGGCGGCGTCGCGAACGTCAACAAAACTCAAACCACCGCTGGGCACCGCGCTGATCTTGCGGGCCATGAAGTCGAGTACCACTTTGGTTGAACTCAAACGGTCGTCACCCGGACCGAGTAGCAGGCTGGGGTTCATGATCACCAGCCGGCGACCAGTGCCGTTGAAAACCTCGAGCGCGGCAATCTCCTGGTAGGTTTTGCTGGCGTAGTAAGGCCAGCGCGAAATAATCTCCATCGGTGGCGGATAGGATTCGTCGGGGACGAGTTCACCATCGCTTGTTACTGCAATTGTCCCGCTTGATGAAGCGAGGACGATGCATTTCACGGCAGCAGCTTTGGCAGCTTCGCACAAAAGGCGGGTGCCTTCGACGTGAACCGCGTACATCTCCCGCGCGCTTTCATTCTCACGCGAAACCTTGCCGGCCAGATGATAGATCTCGCTGATTCCCTCGACGGCGCGCTTCACATCGCCCGGGTCAGTTATCGAACCGGCAAATGTTTCGACTCCTAACTCAACCAACCAATCAGGAATCGTCGTGGCCATCACGCGAATATCTTTGGCGCCCTCGGCGACGAGTTGGCGCACCAGATGCGAACCAAGAAAGCCCGTGCCGCCAGTGACGAGGGTGGCTGCGCGCTGGCGCTTCTCGATTGCCGCCCGCCGCTTGGTGCCGGCTGTGGCGGGGGTCATTCGCGCAGTGCGCTTTCCGGGCATCTTTGTTGGCATATGTTTCTGGGGCAGTGGCCCGACCGTTAGGGAGGGCGTTAACGTCACGATTGCTGCAGTCAGGATTGATGCACGAAACGCCCTCCCTGACGGTCGGGCCACTGCCCGGCTATTCTCCTGCTTCAACTCTTCCAGCAGCTTGCGCGCGGCGTTCCGCTCTCCAAAGTTTTCGCAGTTCGCCGGGATTGAATGCGCGCCGCGTGCGATCGCGCAGGTTGGCGACTTCATGGTGAACCCGCGCCGCGATCAGCCGATACGCATCCGTGCGGGCCATGCCTTTTGTCATCTCCTCGA
The DNA here is from genome assembly GCA_031392315.1 of Pyrinomonadaceae bacterium. Lineage (GTDB taxonomy): Bacteria > Acidobacteriota > Blastocatellia > Pyrinomonadales > Pyrinomonadaceae > PSRF01. The sequence continues at coordinate 11,093 of JANMVC010000356.1, forward strand.
GCTCCTCCACGGAAAGATAACGACCGATGCGCGCGCCCACCTTCCGACTCTTCAGGATGCTCGAACCCTTCGGCATTGCTTCGTGCGTGCCATGAAGGTACACGGGCAGAATTCCAACCCGCGCGTGCAAGGCCAGATAACCAATGACGGGTTTGAAGTCGGTCATTTCGCCGGTTAACGACCGGGTGCCTTCAGGAAAAATCAGCGCGTTGTAACCGCGATCGAGAAACGAACGCGCATGTCGCAGCGACTGCCGGAGCGAACCCGTGCGCTCGATCGGCACGAGGTTCGTGAAGTTTTCCATCACCGCGCGTTTGTATTTGGTGTCGAAGAAATAGTCGGCGGCGGCCAGCACGACCATGTCTTTGCCGGCGTCGGCCAGCGCCATCTTCGTCAATCCCATATCGAGATGTGACGAATGGTTGGCGGCCACTATGAAGTTTGTGTGGACCGGAATGTTTCCCTGGCCCTCGTAGTTGGTGTCCAGAAAACGATTGTAGAAGAGCCACTGCAGTGCGTCGCCCGCTTTGTTTCCCGCCGCGCTGACGAACGAGGGCACATCGATTTCCGCATCGTCGCCGCGAACGCCATCGGCCCGCGCAGTTTCGCGTCCCGCGGCAGCGCCCGGCCGCTGGCTCACGACGCTGGCGAGCTCTCTTAAGTCCTGAACCTCATTCAAACGCTCCGGCGCCGAGATCGAGCCACCGGCATTCTCGATTGCGGTTGCCAGTTCGACGAACATGAGGCTGTCGAATCCCAGGTCGGCCAGTCGCGAGTTAAGCGATATTTCACCCGCGCTACGATTGCTTACATTCGCCACAATCGAGATCAGCCACTTGCCTTCGGAATTAGCAGAACGATCAGTCGCCGGGGCTTTTCCCGATTTCTCGCTCGCTTCGAGGCCCTGGAGAATCGTGATTACTTCGCCGCGTTTCACCTTCCGGGTCGCGGTTCGCGGCAACTCTTCGTCGGTAAATTGAAGAACCTTGACGCGCTTGTAGTAGGGCAGGGAAGCCGACACCTCGCGGAAATGCTCTTCAACTCGGCGGCGCAGTTCGGCCCGCGAAAGGGTGATGTCGTATTCATCGTCGGCCACCGCCAAACAAGCGACCTTTTCCCCAATCCCATCTGCCAACCCGACAATGCTAAGTTCCTTGACGTAAGGTGAACTCTGGTAAATCTCTTCCAGTTCATCCGGATAGACGTTCTTGCCATTCGTATCAACGATGATTTCTTTTGACCGGCCTACCAGGAAAAGATTTCCATCGTCATCGAGTTTTCCCAGGTCGCCGGTGTAGAGCCAGCGTTCGACTAACGCGCTGCGAGTTGCCTCTTC
>JANMVC010000314.1:0-5525 GCA_031392315.1 Pyrinomonadaceae bacterium
CCAACCGCAAAGTGAGCGAACTGGACGTGGACGTTCGCCTCGCGCTGCGTCTTGGCCTTTACCAGTTAAGGTTTCTCACGCGCGTTCCGGCGTCAGCCGCGGTTAATGAATCAGTCAATCTCGTTTACTTCGCGCGCTTGCGATCCGCGGCTGGTCTGGTCAACGCAGTGCTGCGACGAGCGACGCGCGAGCCGGATGCTGATCCGGTGTCGTCCATCACGGATCCGACTGAAAAAGTTGCCGTCGCCACTTCCCATCCAGCTTGGTTGATCGAGCGTTGGGCTAGTGCAATTGGCCTCGATGAAGCGACAGCTTTCGCGCACGCTAACAACGAACCTGCGCCGGTAGCGTTTCGCGTGGTAAAAACTCGCGCTACGGAAGCTGAAACTTGCGATCAACTTCGCGCGGAAGGAGCGACGCTAACACCTTCGAAGATTGCCGAAGGCGCTTGGCGGATTAGCGGCGCGGCAAAGTTGCTTTCCGAACTGGTGGCAACTGGAAAAATCTATATTCAGGATGAGGCGTCACAGTTGGTTGCGTCAGCGCTCGGCGCGCAGGCCGGTGAGATCCTCCTCGACTTGTGTGCCGCGCCCGGAAGTAAGACGAGTCAAATCGCTGATGCCGCCGGCGACGCCGCGTTGATAATTGCGGCCGACATCCACCCGCACCGCCTCCGCACCCTGACTGAGACCGCGCGGCTGCAAGGTCTGACCGGAATCCACTGTGTCGCGCTGGACGGGTCGCGCCCGTTGCCCTTCACGGATCGCGGGTTTCATAGGGTTTTGGTGGATGCCCCGTGTTCAGGGACCGGCACGTTGAGGCGCAACCCCGAAATACGCTGGCGCATCACACCCGCGGCCATTGAAGATTTGTCGCGGCGGCAGAGCCAACTGCTCAAAAACGCTTCGGAGTTTGTGAAGCCGGGAGGCCGACTGGTTTATTCGACGTGCTCGGTTGAAGCAGACGAGAATGAAAATGTCGCGCAAGCGTTCCTTGAAAATAACGAAAGCTTTACATCCGCGGAGTTGTCAGTCGAAGCGGCGCTAGTGACTGAAGCAGGAGCGGCGCGGACGTGGCCACATCGTGACGACACAGACGGCTTTTTCATTCGAGCCTTTGAGCGCAAGCCGGGCTGATAAGAAAAAACTGATCGTCACAGTAGAGCGGAATAGGAGTGACGGGCTGAACGCCCACTGCTACTTTTCCGGCGAATAAACAGAAAATCGTTACCTTGCGACAGTATGAGGCGGATGTTAGACTCCGCAGCTTGGTTCAGGCCCCTACACTCGATCTTGTTGGCAACAGAGGTTAGCGCGTGAACATGGCCACCGGGGCACTCTCGGCACTTCGCAGACTGAGTATTGTGATCGCAATCGCGATCGTTTTTGTGTTTGGCCTTGGCACGACGGTTTATCTTTCATTGCGCAGCCCGGAAGTGAAAGTCCCTGACGTGTTGGGGAAGGAACGGCTCGAAGCCGAGCGGATTTTGGGCGAAGCGGGTTTGAATTTTCGCGTGCGAGCATTCAGGCCGAGCAGTGAGCTGAAGGCGGATACGGTCTTGTTTCAGTTGCCGCGCCCAGGTGAAGTAGTCAAGGCAGGTCAGACCGTTGCGATGGACTTGAGTCGTTCGGTCAAAGAGGGCGAGTCGTCGGAAGTGGCGGCGCCGGAGAAACCGCCTGAGGACAACGGCGGAGAAAAGGCCAACCGAAATACCAACGAGACCAACGCAAACGAAAACAAGCCGAAGCGGAAGAATACCAATAAGAACGCAAACGAGAACGCGAACGCGAATGCGAACGGAAATAGCGCCAACGTTAACGCGAACCGCAACGCTAATGCTAACCGGTTGCCCGCGAATCGAAACGCCAACTTGGGCAATGCGAATACGACAACTAATGCGAGTTCAAATCGCCCGAGTCTGAACACAAATTCGAATCGGGCTGCCAATCAAAATAATAACCGGCGTCCGGTAGTTCCGAAGCCGACTCCGGCCAAGCCGAATCGGTAGCGTTAGAAAGGCTGGCGTAGCGTCGAAACAATGAATGGTACGATTGACATCGCCCCTTCGATTTTGTCAGCGGACTTCTCGCGGCTGGGCGAAGAGATCGCGGCAGTTGAACGCGGCGGCGCTTCTGTTCTTCACGTCGATGTAATGGACGGTCACTTTGTGCCCAACATTACGATTGGGTTGCCGGTGGTTAAGTCGATCGCCCGGGCTACCAGGTTGCCGATTGACGCCCACTTGATGATTTCTGAGCCGGGCCGATACGCTGAGCAGTTTGTTAAGGCGGGGGCGAAAATGGTCTCGGTTCATCTGGAAGCCGACAAACATCTGCACCGTACACTAATGGCGATCAAGACGTCCGGCGCGCAGGCGGGTGTGGTGATTAATCCGGCGACGCCAGTCGAGTTGCTCGCGGATGTGCTGCCTTTTGCAGACTACGTCCTGGTGATGTCAGTCAATCCAGGATTTGGCGGACAGAGTTTTATATCAACCTCGCTCGATAAGTTGCGAAGGTTAAGGCGGATGATCGAGGAGCGTCAACTGAAGACGCGGATCGAGATCGACGGGGGCGTCGACCTGGACAACATTGGGTCCGTCGTCGCGGCAGGCGCAGAAATTATTGTTGCCGGGTCAGCAGTTTTTGGCGCCGGCGATCCCGAAGCAGCGGTTAGGGGATTGCGCGAGGCGACGGTTCAATGGGTCTAGCGACGGCAGATGCAGAAGCAGGCCATTAGCAGTCGGAATTTGATCGGCATTTGGTTTTTGGGTTGGAAAGTTTTTGGAGGTTCTAGTTATGCATTTTCGTTTTGGTGCTCGCCTGATAATTTGCGCCGCCATTATCATAGGACTAAACGGCGCGGCTCTTGCTCAAGCAGCAGGTTCACAGAGCGATCTTTTGCCGCTGCAACGGCTGGATATTGCGCGATCGAAGCTTGAGTCGTTGCGACGATCTCTCAATAGTGCAATCTCGGCGCTGGGTGGCAGCCAAAGCGACAAGGATAAAAAGAATCCTGATGATCCTCGGCAGAGGCTCCGCGGATTGGATAAGGACGTAGGTTCCTTACTGTCCGAAGCGAATGATTTACGCGGGAAGCAGGAGCGCGCCGAACGTTACGATCAAACGTCGATTGATCGGCTCGAAACGGCTGTGGCTGATCTGGACAAACGGGTGCAGGCAGGGTTGCAGGCGACGGCCAGCGTGAGAACCACCGCGAGTTCCAGTAGCGCGCAAAAGGGAAAGAAGAAAAAAGGGCGGTTCTTTGGTCTGTTCGGCGGTGGCGGCGACGACAAGTATGAAGAATTGACGGGCACGGTGGCGCCTGGCCGCGATCGCGTCCTCTTTGAAGAGGCTGCGAAAGAGGTCAGGAAAGGGAACCACGAAATCGGCCGGCTCCTTTTTTCCACGATCATCAACACTTATCCTGATTCGGCTTTCCTGCCACTCGCCAAACTGGCGATTGCTGACTCTTTCTACCTCGAGGGTACAACCTCAGCCCTGGTTCAGGCGGCCCAGGCATATTTGGACTGGCTCACTTTCTTCCCCACCGATCCGCTCGCCGACGACGCGCTGCTAAAGGTGGCGCAATCCGAAATGCGACAGATGGGCCTTTCGGATCGCGACATCACTCATGCGCGGAAGGCCGAGCAACGTCTCAAGTCTCTCTTGCAGCAATACCCGCAAACGAACCTTCGTAGCATCGTCGAGGACGACCTGCGTGAGACGCAGGAGAGCCTGGCGATGCACGGTTATCAGATCGGAAACTTTTATCTTGATGCGCGCTACAAGGGTCACAAGGGCGGCCTTAAGGGCGCGCAGTCTCGTTACAAAGAGGTCTTTGAGAAGTATCCCAACTTCTCCCTGCGGGACGCTTTGCTGTTTCGTTTGGCCTTCACTTACCAACAGGAGGAGGAGCCTGACGAAGCGGCCAAGTATTACCAGGAACTACTGCGCAACTATCCCAACAGCGACTACGCTGAAAAGGCGAAGGAGCAGTTGAGCATCATCGGCCTCGAAATTCCTGCCGCTGATCCCTCGCGCAAAAACGTGCCTGCTCCGGAGCGCCCCGGATTTATGGGCAGCCTAATGAAAGAGGTGTTGGGAAATGCCGACATCACGGTCGACAAAGATGGAATTCTGATTAGCAAGGATTCCAAAAAAGACCATGAAGATTTGATCGATGAAGCCATGAAACACAACGGGCAGTTGCCCTCCAACGTTACACCAATAGCGCCGGTGCAGCGTCGTCCGAATAGTCCGTCACCGCGCCCGGCGATTCAAAATCCAGGTTCGCCGGCGGTGCCCGCCACGACGGCGCCGGGTGGGATCAAGCCGTAGCGACGCTTTTGCAAGCTTGGGACGAGGCCCGTTGTTTTTACAGCGGGCCTTTTCTGATCCATGTCTTCCAGTTTCGCGCTGCACTTGCTGAACTGTTTGAGTTGAAGGATGATTGGATCCGGAGAATAGGATGGTAACTTCCACTGAATCGAATTCGTCTTCGCAGACGGAACTCGCGCGTCGCCACAAAACTACTACGACTACTGTTTGGTCGTTGCTGGTTGCGGTAGTCCTGCTTGCGGCGCTGGCGTTTGTAAGCAAGAAGTTTGTGCCAGAGCGGTCAAACTCATTGCTTGATATCGTGGTGCGCGTGAGCATCCTGATGTTTGGTTTGGGAGCGATCACCTGGCGACGCACCAAGTTTGCGGCGATGCGGCTTCAGGATATTGGCGCGCTCAAGGGAGCCTCGGGACTTCTGATTACGTTGCAGCGGACCACGGTTCAGATGGCGCTGATTGGCGCTGCGATTGGCTGTATCGGGCTCTCGGGAACTCTGCTTACCGGGAATGAGTTTTACACTTATGTGGCCGCGGTGGTTGGCGGAGTCGTCATTATTTACGCTTATCCAGTTCGCAGTGCCTGGGAACGGGCTGTTCAGCGCTTCGTGCCGCCCTCAAACTCCCCAAGCGTATCCGAAAAGCCTCGGTAATATTCCCAGTAACCTCGACCAAAAAGATTCACGAATTAATAAGTGTTGCTCTTGGTTTCGCGCCTTTGCTAAAGTGAAGGTGCCGTTTCTGACCTGCCGGCCCCGGCAAGGTTCTTCAAAATAATCAGCCTACCTCAAGGCCCTGAGCTTGGATCCTAACCAAGCGGTGATCCCCCACAATGACCTGTCTGAAATATGCGGCTGCTTTCGTTATCCTCTGGAGTAAGCGATCGATTCCGCCTTCTGTGTTGGTTCTGGCATTTTGTTTCACTGGCTCGGCGCAGAGTTCGCAGCCGTCGCAGTTGGCCCGCCTGATTTCGGAGCCAGGTAGCGAACGTTCGCACCCGGCACCAAGCGCGGCTGCCAACTCCGACCACCCTGTAGTGGCTCCTGTCACGACTGTCGCCCCTACATTTGACGACGCCACACAAATCGAACGTCGTGCGTTTGAACGCACCAACGAGGAACGCGTCAAGGTTGGTTTGATTCCGCTCGTTTGGGATGCGGATCTGTGTCGCATGGCACGAGTCCACTCC
>JANMVC010000359.1:0-2572 GCA_031392315.1 Pyrinomonadaceae bacterium
GCCTCTGGCTTTCCGGCCAAATCCTCCCACTCTCTTTCCTTCCTGAGGCTAAGCCTCAGGAAAATGATTTAGGAGCTCAACGTACGGAAAGGCTGAGCCTTTCCGCACTGTGCGGCGGCGAAGCCGCGTCTTCCGCGGTGGCTCTGGCTGGCTGCAATTCCTCAAGCTAGTTGCAGCTCGCGCTCGCGCAGCACCTTGATCCGGTCGCGCAACTCCGCTGCCTTCTCAAACTCGAATCGCTTTGCCGCCCCGCGCATTTCAATTTCCAACCGAGCGATCGTGGCTTCAATGTTGGCGGGTGAATAATCTTCGATATCGTCCAGGTCGGTGGGCATCTTGAAGTAGTCGGCTTCCGAAGCGGTGATCAGCGTAGACTCAATCGGCTTAATGATCGTCTGCGGAGTAATTCCATGCTCGAGGTTGTAGGCGCGTTGAATGTTCCGGCGCCGCTCAGTCTCGTCGATGGCGCGCTTCATCGAGTCAGTAATCCGGTCAGCGTAAAGAATTGCCTTGCCGTGGGAATTGCGCGCGGTGCGGCCAATGGTTTGGATCAGAGACTGCTCGGAACGCAGAAACCCTTCTTTGTCAGCGTCGAGAATTGCGACTAACGAAACTTCCGGCAGGTCGAGCCCTTCGCGCAGCAGGTTGATTCCCACCAACACGTCAAACTCTCCGCGCCTCAAGTCGCGCAAAATCTTGATGCGCTCGAGCGTCTCGATGTCCGAATGCAGATAACGAACGCGCACGCCCACCTCCGTGAAGTATTCCGTCAGGTCTTCGGCCATGCGTTTCGTGAGCGTCGTCACCAGCACCCGCTCATTGCGCTCCGCCCGCTTACGACACTCTTCCAGCAGATGATCGATCTGCCCTTTGACGGGCTGCACTTCAACCTCCGGATCGAGCAGCCCCGTAGGCCTGATGATTTGTTCAATAACCTCGCCGGCAGTTTTCGTTAACTCATAAGCCGCCGGCGTCGCGGAAACATAAATAGTTTGCCCAATGCGGCTTTCAAACTCGGCGAAATTCAACGGACGATTATCCAGCGCCGACGGCAAGCGAAACCCATAGTCAACCAGCGTGCGCTTGCGCGACTGGTCGCCTTCAAACATCCCGCGCACCTGCGGAATTGATTGATGCGATTCGTCAATCACCATCATCGTGTCGCGCGGCAGATAGTCGAGCAGCGTTGGTGGCGGCTCGCCCATTTTCTTGCCTGTCAGGTGGCGCGAATAGTTTTCGATGCCGCGACAGAAGCCCATCTCCTTGATCAGCTCCAGGTCAAACATCGTGCGCTGATGCAGTCGCTGCGCTTCGAGCAACTTGCCTTCAGCAATCAGCTTCGGCTCCCACCATTCCAGTTCTTCCTTGATCGATTTTAGCGCCCGCTTGATCGTCGGCTTCGACATCACGTAGTGGCTCTTTGGATAGATGGGAACGCGCGATGTGTGACGAGTGACAACCTCGCCCAGCAACGGATCAATCGTGGAAATCGAATCCACTTCGTCGCCCCAAAGCTCAATGCGAAACGCCTGGTCCTGATAACTGGGAAAGAGATCGATCACATCGCCGCGCACGCGAAATGTGCCGCGCTGGAAGTTCACGTCGGAACGCTCGTATTGCAGTTCCACCAGTTTTGAGAGCAAAGCTTCGCGGGTGATTTTGGTTCCGGGTTCAATGAAAAGCAGCATGCCGTAGTAGGCATCAGGATCGCCCAGACCGTAGATGCAGGAGACGCTGGCTACCACGATCACATCGCGCCGCTCAAACAGCGCTCGCGTCGCCGACATTCGCAGCCGATCGATCTCCTCGTTAACAATCGCTTCCTTTTCGATGTAGACGTCGCCGGCCGGCATGTAGGCTTCGGGCTGGTAGTAGTCGTAATAAGAAACAAAATACTCGACGGCGTTCTCGGGAAAGAGCGACTTAAACTCCTGATAAAGCTGTGCGGCCAGAGTTTTGTTATGCGCCAGAACTAATGTCGGACGCTGCGTGCGCTCGATGACACTGGCGATTGTGTAGGTCTTGCCGCTGCCGGTGATGCCGAGCAGCACCTGGTCCTTGAGCCCATCGCTAAGCCCGCGCACGAGCCCCTCGATGGCCTGAGGCTGATCGCCCTTAGGCTGATAGGTCGAATGAAGTTTGAATGACATGTGCTGGTAAATAGTAAATGGTAAATCGTGAATAGTGAAAAGCGGTGAAAGATGGTGAATAGTGAATGGTAAATCGTAGATGGCTAAGACGCGGGACGTGAGGGCTCAGTAGTCGCCCAACGAATAAATGAGGCAGGCACAACCGCTCGGCTTGCCAATCATAATCGGCGGCAACGGATACATCACAACCGCGCAGACTGCGATGACTCGGCAAGGCAACGCAGCGCCAAGGTCATTTTCAATTCCTGGGTCAGGCTTGCGATTTTGCGATTCCAACATGGACAACTGCTAGAGAGTTACTTTGTCGCAGGTGGAAAACGGTTGAGCCACGGTGGACGATCGTGGCGAAGGCGCCGGCGCCCGTGGCGCGGCGCAGCAGGGCTGATACCCAGATCTGGGCAGGAATCTCGCGTGGCATCGCG
>JANMVC010000428.1:0-2098 GCA_031392315.1 Pyrinomonadaceae bacterium
TCGGGGTCGCTTCCATTCTAGGAGTTCATCATGCTTTGGAAACAAAACACAAACGCCATTATTCAACGTAGCCTTCGCTTCAGGTCCGGCGCCACCCTTGTAGTCGAAAGCGCCACAAGCGCGACACCGGCAACGATTACGGCGTCTGAACTGGCGGTGCTTGACGGCATCACCGCAACTGCGGCAGAACTCAACCGCGCAACAGACGTGTCAGGTCGCATTGTCGCCGTTGCAGTCGATACGGCAATCACGGAAGTCCTGCACGAAGGCAAGACGGTTGTTCTCGGTGGTGCGGGCACATCTCGCACCATGACTCTTCCCGCCGCAACTGGCGGGGGCGCCAAGTACCGTTTCATCGTCGGAGCAGTTAATACCTCCAACTATCTGTTCAAGTCTGTCGTTGGCACCGATCTGTTTGAAGGTGTGCTGTTGATGGCGCAAGACGCGGGCGATACGGTTTTGGCCTTTGAAAGCGGCGCAACCGATGACACCGTAACGCTCAATGGCACGACCACGGGCGGCGCGGCAATCGGTGACTGGATAGAGTTTGAGGACTTCTCGGCTACCGGCTGGGCGGTTCGCGGTGTACTCACCGGCACAGGCGCTGAGGCAACACCGTTCAGCGATACCGTCGCATAACCAACGTAACACCACTCACAGGGCGCCTTCGGGCGCCCTTTTCATTTGGAGAATCAAATGCCCCGTACTGCAACAGTCAAGATCAACAAAGCCTCGAACAATCCGGTTATCGTCAGCAAGACGATCGACTCTACGCAAGAGCAAATTGGCAACGATCAGCCGCGCGTACTGAAAAGTTCCGGACCCACTGCGGAAGCGCTCGCGCCCGCAGACAACAGCCAGCAACACGACCGCTTGATGCCCGGCGGTGGAATTGACCTCTCCGGACTGCGGCCTGATATGACGGCAGCCGAGCGCCTGGCTTACAAACGCGCACACGATTACGAGTACCAGGACAACCTGAAATTCATGGCTGAACTGTTGGAAATCTACATCATCCCCAGTACCAACCCACAGGACTCAAAGCTATTCCCGGTGGCGACCAATACGGGCTCGCATGTGTTCGAGCGCGGTAAGACCTACACCGTCAGGCGCAACGTGGTGGAAATCCTTGCCCGCTGCAAACGCACCGGCTATTCCCAAAAAGACTTTGTGAACCCGGATGGCGTCATGGACTCGATGCAGATTCCGACAACGGCTCTGGCATTCCCTTTCCAAGTGACGCGCGACGACAACCCGAAGGGCGCGCACTGGCTCCGCTTCACCTTGGCGCAGAACTAAGGTAGGACATGGCCTATACCCGCCTGCAACTTTGCCAGCGATTCGTCCAAGAGGCGGAAATATCGGGCGGCGCCAATAGCACGCTGCCCGCCTCGACGCTCAATCAAAGTGGCGAGATGCAGCAAGCGGTACGCGACATCGACGCGGCCTACGAGAAGTTGCAAAACTGGAAACCGAACTGGCATTTCCTGCGGTTCGATTTCTCGTTCCCGACCATATCGGGCACGCAAAGCTACACACCGACCGATGCCGGGCTGGCCGAGCACAAGACATGGAAGCGCGATTCATTCCGCTGCTACCTGACGGCAACGGGCGTAGCCGATGAGCAACACCTCGACTATGTGCCGTGGGAATGCTTTCGGGATGCGTACCTGCATAGTGCCAATCGCAACGTATCGGGCAGGCCGATCAAGTTCACGATCGAGCCGGACAAGAGTGTGACGTTTTACCCAAAGCCCGACGCCAACTACACGGTCGTCGGGGAATATTGGAAGCGCGCACAGGCGATGACCGCAGACGCCACCGAACCATTAATGCCGGATGAGTTTCACCTGATTCTCGTCTGGATGGCCTGCATGGCGCATGGACGCAGACAATCCGCCCCGGAGACATTCGGGCTCGGCAAGGAAAACTTTGAGGAAATGTTTGGCGCACTGAAAACCACACAACTGCCGCCGGTTCGGGTGGCCGGGCCAATGCTGTGAGCGTACCGTTTCCAGAAGTAAAAATCCTCACCCAATACGTCAAGTTTCAGGGGGGTCTGGATCTCGAAACCCCCGTACTCTCCATCGACCCAGGC
>JANMVC010000450.1:0-4909 GCA_031392315.1 Pyrinomonadaceae bacterium
AGGTAACGGCCGGTCAGATAGGCAAACACCGGGATAGCCAGGAGCATGCGCCAAAACGACAACAGCAGGTTATATCCCCCGCGTCGTTTGCTTCTCAGGCGGGTGTAAACTTCAAACAAATTCTTCGCCGTGCTCCGCAACGTAAAACGTTCGAGCATTAGTTTACGGCCGGCCCGGCCCATCGCGTGTCCTTGTTCGCCGCTGCGCAACATTTGCACGATGCCGCGCGCGAGATCGCGAGGGTTTGAAGGCTCCACCAGAATTCCAGTCTCGCCGTCGCGCACAGTATCAACCAAACCGCCAACCCGCGTGGCTACGGTCGGGCGTTCCATCAGCAGCGCTTCAATCGTTCCACCCAAACATTCAACCAGCGATGCTTGCACCGCGACATCAAGCGCTTTCAAAACTTCGTTGGCGTCCGCGCGATATCCGGTAAAGACGACGCTGTCTTCGAGATTCAGACTGCGCACGAGTTCCTTGACGTAGTCGAGGTGTTCCTGGCCAGGCTCTCCCCAGGCCGAACCAATCAGCAGGATTTTTGCGTTGGGAATTTCTTCGAGAATGTAAGGCGCAGCCCTGACCGTGTCGTCGAAGCCCTTCACACCGCGCTCGTGCATACACTCCGGTATCCAACGGCTCTTCGGTAGCTTGGCATAGAAGAAGGCGATCTGACCCACGAGCGGAGTGTCGGTCGGCCAACCGTATTCCTCGCGGATGCGGGCCGTCTCAAATTTCACCGGATCAAATCGGCTCTCGTCTGGCCCGTAATAAATCATCGCCATCCGCTCGTCTTTGACGCCCATCTCCCGGCAAAGGTCCATGGTCAATTGACAGGTGGGAATCAACATTGAATCCATCCAGCAGGTGGCGCGATCAACCCAGAACGAGAGCGGCGCTTGCAAATGAAATGGCGAGGCATACATCGATAGCCGCACCGGTACATCCGCCAACCAACCGGCGAACCGCGTAACTACCATGGAAAAGAAAAGGTGCGACTGGACCACGTCAACGCGTTCGCGCCGGAAAAGTCGGGCCTGCCTGAGAATCGTAAAGGGCAGGTTAAGAATTGTACGCACGGAACCAAAGCTGAAGTTCTCGACGTGGTAAGGAATGTTGTTGGCGCGCAGGCTGTCGATCAGCCCGCCGCTTTCGCCGCCCACCACCGCCAGCACTTCGCAACCGTAGACATCCCGCAAATCGCGAAGCTGCTCGACCATCCATCTGCCGCCCTCGGCGCTGGCGACGATGTGGCAAACCTTGAGCTTGCGCGCGGGCGGCTCAACCGAAATGTCGTGGGCCAACTGGGTCATCTGATTGCAGAATGTCCGACAAACTTCAGTTTGTCGTAGTTCGTTTCTCCCCGGTCTCGGTAAACTTCTTCAGTAAGTCGCGGGTGAACGACCAGCTCAAAGCCTGCCGGATTATCAAGGGGAATGTCAGTTAATGAATCCTGAAGAATCTAACATAGATTCTCTTTTGGCAGACAAGGACATAAACTGTCCGTATCAGTTAGACTGTGGCGCAGTCGCGGGTTACGTGGCGAGGTCAGTTCAACGTCTGTGCCGCCCATTGAGAGCCCGGCAAATAGAAACTGAGCGCCCTACCAGTTTCTCATTCAACAATCAGAAATGAAGCGAACGGTTATCATCGGCGCGGGCGGACACGCGCGTGAAGTCGCCGACATCCTGCGCCACCAAACAGCGGAAGCGCAGTCGGTGTTGGGGTTTGTGGTTGACGATCCGCAGAACCATTCGGAGTCGATTGAGGGTTTACCTGTTTTGGGAAACTGGGAATGGTTTGAAACTTCCGACTGTGATGAGTTGTTTGTGATCTGCGCCATCGGTTCACCGCTCGTGCGCAAACAACTGGTGGAGCGAGCCGTCGCGCGGCAGCTCAAGTTTACAAATGCGGTCTCTCCTTTGGCGTACGTTTCGCCATCGGCGACATTGGGCGAAGGCGTAATGATCTTTCCCTTCAGCTTCATCAGCGCGGCCAGCTCGGTTGGCGACCACGCAATCATTAACGCGGGTGCAACCGTCAGCCACCAAACCAGCGTCGCACGCTTTGGCACGTTGAGTCCGGGAGTAAACGTCGCCGGCAATGTCTCGATTGGCGAAGGAAGTTTTATTGGGATTGGCGCCAGCATTATCCAGGGCACAGCGATTGGAGCATGGTCAACGATCGGCGCGGGGGCAGTCGTCATCCGAGACGTAGCTGAACGGGAAACAGTAGCGGGTGTTCCCGCGCGAGTGATCGGATATGAAGCAAAGGATGGCAGATGAATTAGGCAGATGAATAGGCAGATGAACAAACGCCCGGCAATTTTGGGTGGCCCACCGAAGTTCGCAAGCAAGGTGAATCTGGTGAAGCCTACGCCCGTTGATGCGGATGAACTCCGCGAGCAGATCCGGGAGATGTTGGAGCATGGCCAGCTCAGCAAAGGCCGACACCTGCTGGCATTTGAGGAGGCGTTGAAGGATCACCTGGGCGTGCGCCACGCGATCGCCGTGTCGAGCGCTACGACCGGTTTGATGTTGACCTATCAGGCGCTGGGCTTGAAAGGCGAAGTGGTGGTTCCCAGTTTCACCTTCATGGCAACAGTCAGCGCCATGCAATGGCTCGGCGCCCGCCCGCAGTTTGCTGAGGTGGACCAGCGGACCACCAATCTCGATGCTGCGGCCGCGGACGCTGCCGTGACCGGCACGACCTCGGCCATCGTCGCCGTGCATAACCACGGCAACCCGGCAGACATCGACGAGCTCCAGGCAGTTGCCGATCGCCACGGCCTGCCGTTGGTTTTCGACGCGGCCCACGCCTTTGGATCTTTGTATCAAGGGGCCAGAATCGGGTCGCAGGGAATTGCCAGCGTCTTCAGTCTGAGCCCGACCAAATTGCTGGTGGCGGGCGAGTGCGGAGTGGTGGCCACGAATGACGATCAACTCGCGGAGCACGTCAGGATGGGAAGGGAGTATGGCAACGACGGACACTACGACAGTCTGTTTCCCGGCCTCAACGGGCGGTTGCCGGAGTTTAGCGCGCTGTTGGGAAATCACAATCTCCTCGCGCTGGAAAGCTCAGCAGTCCATCGCAATCAGCTCGCGCGAGTTTACGAGCAACTGCTTGGCCATCTGCCAGGTCTCGCGTTTCAAACAGTGCGCCCCGGCAATCGCAATTCTTACAAAGATTTTTCCATCGTCGTTGATCCAGATGCCTTTGGTCTGACGCGCGACGAGCTGGCACTGTTTCTGGAAGCCGAGAACATCGAAACGCGGAAATACTACGACCCGCCCGTCCACCTTCAGGCTGCTTACCGAAAATTTGCTCCGGCAGCGGGCGCACTGCCGAAAACGGAACTGCTGTCGGCGCGCAGCCTGAGCCTGCCCATGTGGTCCAACCTGGAAACGAGCGTGGTTTCGGAAATTTGCGGTGCCATCAATTCAGCCCACGAGCTTGCCGCCGACATCAAAAATGCAATTGGCCAAACAGACCTCGCCACCGAAGCCGCTGGATAACTGCCGCCACGCGAGCTGCACTCAAAATCTTTCATGATCACCGGCCGCGACATAGTCATCATTTCCAGCATCGACTGGAATTTCCTCTGGCAAGTCCATCAGGAGATCGCCTTACGATTCGCGCAGAATGGCAATCGCGTTTTCTACATTGAAAACACCGGCGTGCGCGCGCCGCGCCTAAGCGACGTTAGGCGCATCCTGTCGCGACTGAAAAACTGGTCGCGGTCTCTGCGCGTGGCGAGTGTGGGCCAGGTTGCGCCCAACGTCACAGTGATTTCTCCGTTGCTGCTCCCGCCGTTTGGTTTGCTGGGACGAGTGGCAAACCCTTTCCTGTTTTCATTGCTGGTGAAGCGCACTTTGAACCGGCGCGGTCTTCGCGATCCAATTCTTTGGACCTACCTCCCGACGGACACGGCTTGCGAAATAGTTCGTAAGCTGCGTACCCCAGCGAGCATGGTCGTTTATTACTGCGTGGCCGACTTTTCCCAACTCACTTCGGATCAGGCACGCCTACGGGAATGTGAGCGGCAGCTGATTGAACAAAGCGACCTTGTTTTCGCAAACAGCGCGCAGGTGGCGGAACATTGCCGGCAGTGGCACACCGACGTGCATGTCTTCCCGCCGGGCGTTGACTTCAAAAAGTTTGCGTTCAATGAATCTGTCGCTGCTGGGCAGAGATCTGATGAGGCCGGAGCGCCGCCGCGTGCGGGTTCACCGGATGAGTCGATGCTGGCTACGCTGCCGAAGCCGGTGATTGGTTATGTGGGAGGGCTGCACCGTTTTGTTGACTACGGTTTGCTCGTCGCGTTGGCGCGAGCGCGCCCGCATTGGTCGTGGGTTTTTGTCGGGCCAACGCACACGAAACTTGGCCCTTTAGCTGCCTTGCCAAATGTCTTCCTGCTCGGCCAGAAGCAGCACGACGAGTTGCCGCGTTTGATTCGAGAGTTTGACGTTTGTCTGGTGCCGTATTTGGTAAACGATGCGACCGTCACCGTCGCCCCAGTAAAAGTTAATGAGTACTTGGCGGTGGGTAAGCCGGTAGTTTCGACCGAACTGCCAACAGTGTGCGAGTTCAACCGCGAACACGAGATCCTCACGACCGCGGCGAATAGTTCACCGGATTTTCTGGAGGCGATCGAGGCGGCGTTGGCGCAGCCGAGAGACGCCGCGACCATCGCCCGCCGCCGCGAGGTGGCCGCGCTCGGCGACTGGCCCAAGCGCTTCAACGCCATGAATGATTTGATTGAAGAAAAGTTGGGAAACTAAAGAGTTGCCTGCGTGCTCGAATCTCTTTGCGTAACTTTGCGTCCGGCTTCGCGGACTTTGCGGTTCTTCCTGCACCATTACCGTAAAGGGCGCAAAGGATTCGCCAAGAGCCGCAAAGCAGACTGCGGTTT
>JANMVC010000460.1:0-4823 GCA_031392315.1 Pyrinomonadaceae bacterium
GCGCAGGAGGCTACGCCGAAAGCCCCGGTTCCGGCGGTGGCCACGGTTGAGGTCACTCCGGATACCACCGATATCCTTCCCGGACAGAAAGTGAAGTTTACTGCCGTCGCGAAAGATGCAGCCGGCAATATTATTAAGACGCCCACGACGACATGGTTTGCCGCGCCATTTGACCTCGCGGGCGTGGACGAGACCGGCACCGTTTCATTTTTTAGTCCTGGTGAAGTCTTGATTGGCGCCATCGTGGGCGGCAGACCGCACTTCACTCGAGTCATGGTTAAGGCTGGGCCGGTGACAAGGGTTGAAATCATTACGAATCGGGCTTCGCTCGTAGCGGGAGCCACCAGCAAACTCACCGCGGTCGCCAGGAGTTCGGAAGGAAATCCCCGCAGCGACGCTTCGTTGACGTGGTCTTCCAGCAACTCGGAGATAGCAACGGTGGACGCAGCCGGCGTGGTCACGGCCATCGCGCCGGGGCAGGCGACGATCATCGCGTCGGTGGGCAACGCCAGCGGCAACTTAAATCTCAGCGTGGTGAAGTCCAATTTGAGCGGTCTCTCGATTGAGCCGCGTTCGACCACAGCTCGCACGGGTGCCGTCGTACGGTTTAATCTCAAGGCAAAGACAGGCCAGGCCGACAACGCTGCCGCGCGCTGGACGGTCAGCGGTCCAGCCGGCACCATCGACGCCGACGGCGGCTTCGTCGCGGAGCTGCCGGGCTCGTATGTAATCACCGCCGCTAGTGGCAAGGAAGAAGCGATCGCTTCGGTCGTGGTCGCGCCCCGCAATGCCGAGCGCGAACTTGCCGTAGTCGGCCGTGCGCGGACTAAGGACTTCGCCACGGCCGAGGTTTGGGTCTTCGGCAACTACGCCTACCTCTCGACAATCTCCGACCGATTTCTGGTCTACGATATTTCCGATCCGGCCAGCCCCAAATTAACCGACACGATCAAAGTGGACGCGCGCATCGTCAACGATATCACCACCACCGCCGACGGCAAGATTCTGGTGATTTCGCGCGAAGGCGCATCGAATCGCAAAAACGGCATCGCGTTTTATGACAACTCCGATCCGGCGCATCCGAAATTGCTTTCGGAATATACCGCCACCGTTACTGGCGGCGTCCACAGCGCCTTCGTCGATACCCACTACGTTTACCTGACTGACGATGCCACCGGTTCAATGCGAGTAATTGATTTTGCGGATGTGAAGAATCCGAAAGAAGTAGCGCGCTGGGAAGTGCCGAATCAAGTTGCCGCAACGATTCGGACGAGTGAAGGCGACACGGTAGGCGGTCGGTATCTACACGATCTGCAAGTTAAAGATGGCCTCGCTTATCTAGCCTATTGGCGCGACGGTTTAATTATTCTCGACGTGGGAAACGGAATGAAGGGCGGCAGCCCCGAGCGGCCCGCGCTGGTCAGCCAGTTTCACTTTAATCATCACGAGCTTTACGGCAATGGTTGGTTGGCCGGCACCCACTCCGTTTTTCGTTACAAGAATTACGTGTTCGTAGGCGACGAAGTGTTTCCGCCGATCTTCGATATACAAAGTCGCGAGCGTGTACCCGTGCGCGGCATCGTCCATGTGATTGATGTCGCCGACATAAACAACCCGCGGAAGGTTGCTGAGTATCCCGTGCCCGAATCGGGCGCGCACAACATGTGGGTCGAGGACGACTTGATGTATATGGGCTACTACAACGGCGGCGGGCGCATCGTCGATGTTTCAGGTGAACTGCGCGGCGACCTTTACCGGCAAGGCCGCGAAGTCGGACACCTTTGGGCGGGCGATCCGGATGGCTTCAAACCCAATCTGCCGTTTACCTGGGGCGCGCAACCACACAAGGGGCTGGTCTATTTCAACGACGTGCACAGTGGAATCTGGATCGTCAAAGTCGGCGCGGCGAAGACGAAGGGCTCGACGACAACGCCGGGACATTAGGGACAGGAGCAGACTGCACCGACAGTAGAGCGAAAATCCTCCTGCCGCACGACGCCGATTTCAGACTACTTAGGATTCGGGCGATTGGCTCGGGAAGCCGGTTTGGACTTTTCTTTGAGCGGCTTTCTCACATCGACGGCGTCATAGAGTGCTTCGGGGGCGATATCGACGCCGTTTGGCCAGGCGAGCGTCCCACCTTCGACGAAGAATTTTGCAAAGAACTTCGGATCTTTGAGAGGCTTAAATACAGGGCCTTTGAACCATTGCGAGATGTCGATATGCTTTTCGGTGCCGTCGTTAAAGCGCATGGCAATAACAAAACCACTTACACGTTTCGCTCCACTCACCTCGGGTAAATAACTCATCGTCGTCCTCAATCCAGTGGATCAATTCTAGTTAATTGTTGGCCTCGCTCAATGTTTTTCCAGTTTAGCACAAGCTCAAATCTATGCAGCAAAGCCCACTCTCGAATCAGCCTTCGCGCCCGCTTTGATGAAATGTTTCCAGCGAGGAGTTCGCCATCGAAACCGAACGTAGCTCTCTCACCTTGATATTCCGCGTGAAAGTGCGGCGGCGGGTGATCGGCGAAAAACATCCGAATCACAATTCCAAAGAATGTTGAAATAACAGGCAGTAGAAGCGGGCCTCCCTGCAAAGCACGATAGTTCAAAGATGCACGGGTAGAAACCCAAACGCGGAGCTGTTCAATTTGAGATTGATACAAGAGTACTTGTTTCGTGGACCTGCCGACTGCTCCTGCCGTCTGCCGACTGACTACAGCGGCTGGCGCCCAAATTCTGCCAGCAGCGGCGCTAGGGATTGGATAATTTTCCTGTGGACGATGCCATTGCTGGCGACGATGCCATTGCGGTTGTGCAGATCAGTTCGATTGTAGCTAAGCGGCTGGCCAAACAGATCGGTGAGATCTCCGCCGGCTTCCGTCAAAATAATTTCCGGCGCGCAAGTGTCCCACTGCTTCGTCTGCGGCGACAGGTGCACATACAAATCGCATTGTTGCTCGACGATCAAGCCCACCTTAATGCCAACCGAGCCACGATTAACTTCTTCCTTCAACCCAAAAGCCTGTACCACTTTGTCCATGCGCGGGCTGCGATGCGATCTGCTCGCCGCCAGCCGCATAGTGGATAACTCGCCGTGATTGGAAACTTCGGCTCGTTCAGATGGAAACTCGGGGCGCTCCACCCAGGTGCCGCCACCCCTAACTGCGCGATACAACACGCCCGTCAAGGGCTGGTAGACCACGCCCAGAACGCTCTGCCCGTCGACTGAGAGTCCTATTTGCACCGCGAAGTCACCATTGCCATCGATAAACCCACTCGTGCCGTCGAGCGGATCGATCATCCACACGCGCGTCTTGCCGAGCCGGCGGGCCGTGTCGGCAGATTCTTCAGCCAGAATGCCGTCATCGGGAAACTCGGCGGTGAGCCGGCTGACGATCAACTCATTAGCGAGTTTGTCAGCCTGTGTGACCGGCTCGTAGTCGGGCGCGGGCGACTTCTGCTCGACTATCAACGGTCCTTCATACAGATCGAGAATAGCCGCGCCGGCTTCACGGGCGAGTGCGAGCGCCACGCGCATCTCGCGGTCGTAAGTTTGGCTCGTGCTTTCAATCATTTCATTGGTGCCGGCGCAATGGCGACCAGCAGCGATAGACGTGTTTTCGAGCTATTGACGACGCCGTGCGGAATGCCGGCGGGCGCGATTATGACCGACCCCTCGTTAGCATCTTTTTCTTCAGTTCCCACGATGAAGCTTCCACGCCCTTCCAACACAAAATAAAACTTGTCAGCGCCCTGATGCGCGTGCGTGTCCTGTCTCTGACCGGGCACCAGGCAGTTGAGACCTACCATCATCTGCTCGCCTTGCCAGAGAGTTGCTTTGTAAAACTTCTCGGCTTGCGAGCCGGCGTGTTCTTGCCAGTTGAGAAAGTGGTTCATCGTCAGATTCCTTTGATTGGCGTTGGAGTTGGTAACGCTAACATAACGCCGCTGAACGATGAAACGCTTGCTGCTCGGTTGTCCGCGCGCGTATATTCTCGCGGCGGTTTCGAAAAAGACATCCGCAGATTTCGCCGATTACGCAGAATTCCAAAGGACAACAAGGGAGTAGAGTTTCCCAGCCGCGAACTTGGCTTTTTTGATATCTGTGTAATCGGCGTAATCTGTGGATATTTTTCCCTGCAACTATGACCCTATCAGGTTCAGCAACACTCGAAGGCACCTCGCGTTATCGCGAACGACTTACTGACGCCGCGCCAGGACATTTCCGCCGGCAGCACGATCTTTGGCTGTCGTCGCTCGGCATCGGCACCTATCTCGGCAACGCTGATGCGGAAACCGACGCCAGATACACCGAAGCAGTGATCCGCGCCGTGCAGTCCGGCGCAAATGTTATCGACACGGCGGCAAACTATCGTTTCCAAAGAAGCGAACGATCCATCGGAGCCGCGCTGCAACGTTTGGCAGGCGATGAAAGCTACGCGCGCGCCGAGGTTGTGATTTGCACGAAAGGCGGCTACTTGCCTTTTGATGGCGCTCCGTCGCGCGATATGCGCAGCTACGTTGAGGAAACATTCGTCAAACCCGGGGTTGCAGGTTTTGAGGATTTCGTTGGCGGCAGCCACTGCATGACGCCTAACTATTTGCAGCATCAACTGGACCAGTCGCTCGCGAATATGAACATCGAATGTGTTGATGTTTACTACGTGCATAATCCTGAGTCGCAGCTCGATCATGTTTCCGAGGAAGAGTTTTATCTGAGACTCATGATGGCATTTGAGCCGCGAAATTCATGGAGATCGCAAAGCAGGCGCGCGGGCAGATTGTTCATAAGCCGGTCGACTTGAACCAGCTGCTGGT
>JANMVC010000490.1:0-2218 GCA_031392315.1 Pyrinomonadaceae bacterium
GCTGGATGTGGGCTCTTTCAAACTGAGGCTAGTCTTAAAAGTGGGGAGGACTGCCGACGGCAAACTCAAAGCGACGATGGACAGTCTGGATCAATCAGCCAAGGATCTGGTGGTCGATACGATCAGTTTTGAGGCGGGCACCCTGAAGTTTGAAATGAAGGGTCTCCGCGCATCCTACGAAGGAGTGCTCAACAATGAGGGTACCCTGATCAAAGGACAGTTTACCCAGGGCGGCGTTTTGCCACTGGAGTTTTCCCGCGCGACCAGCGCCAGCCAGTTGGAACTCAAGCGCCCGCAGACTCCGATCAAGCCTTACCCATACGAAGAAGTTGAAGTCTTCTATGAAAACAAACAGGACAGCATAAAACTTGCGGCAACGCTGACTGTGCCGCGCGGCAATGGACCGTTTCCTGCGGTCGTGTTGATAACTGGTTCGGGTCAACAGGATCGGAATGAAGCGCTGCTTGGTCATCAGCCATTCCTGGTGTTGGCTGATTACCTGACGCGTCGCGGCATTGCGGTGCTGCGTGCCGACGATCGCGGCGTCGGCGGCACTTCAAAAGGTGGACCATCTGACACTACTGAGAATTACGCCACCGACGCACTGGCGGGTGTTGAGTTTCTGAAAACCCGGAAAGAGATCAATCCCAAACAGATTGGGCTGGTAGGCCACAGCGAGGGCGGCATGGCAGCGCCCATGGCGGCTGTGAAGTCAGCCGATGTCGCTTTTATTGTGCTGATGGCTGGTCCAGGCATCGCAGGTGACAAGCTGCTCGCGATGCAGATTGGCCTGATCGCCAGCGCCGAGTGCGCTAAAGAAGTCGAGCGCTCCGTGGCTGAAAGTCAGCAGCTCTTTGCACTCGTTGCCCAGGAAAAGGATCCGGCCACTGCTCGAAAGAAACTTCAGGAGGCCGCGACCAAACGGGCGGAGGTGGCTAGGAAGATGCTCGAGGCGCAACTCGCGGCCGCCGAAACACAGAGCTACTCGATGGCTACGCCCTGGTTTCGGTATTTCCTGAGCTACGATCCGCGTTCGACTTTGGAGAGGGTTCGCGTTCCGGTCCTGGCAATCAATGGCGAGAAGGACCTTCAGGTGCCGCCGAAAGAAGACCTTGAAGCCATCGAGCAGGCGCTAAAAGCTGGCGGAAATCGTGACTATAAAATCGTGCTCTTGCCCGGCCTTAATCACCTGTTCCAAACTTCTAAAACAGGCGCAGTGTCGGAGTATGCTGCGATAGAAGAGACAATCGCGCCGGCGGCGTTGCAAGTCATTGGCGACTGGATCATTGCCCACACAAGGCCGGGAACCGCAGTCCGACCCTGAACGCCAAGCGCTCGTGAAAAGCACTCAGCCACGAAGTACCTGGTCGCGAATCAGGTACTCGTGGCTTAGTTGTGTCTCACTAAATGTTTCTGCGGCACTTTAGGCTGGAGCGGATCCAGACGATTCCGCTGCCTGCCAGGGCGGCAACGTCTTTCGTGCGGGCTTTTCCTTCTTGAGCCCAAGCGCCCAGTCGGCTTGCATCAGCGTGTGAATGTCGCGGGTCCCTTCGTAGATGATCGCAGCTTTGCAGTTTCTGAGATAACGCTCGACCGGATAATCGTTTGAATAGCCATTCGCGCCATGGACCTCAATCGCCATCGACGCTGCCGTTTCACTCCGCACCGTCGCCTGCCACTTCGCCAAACTCGTCGCTCGGCCATTCGCCTGGCCCGTATTCTTCAACTGTCCGGCACGCAAACAGAGCAAGCGCGTCATCTGGTAGTCGGCTTCCATGTTCGCGATTTTTTGTTTCACGAGTTGGTGATTGGCGATCTTCGTCCCAAACGTTTCGCGTTCCAGCGCGTATGCAACAGAAGCATCACGCGACGCCCGAATCACTCCAGTCGCTCCCGCAGCGACTGTGTAGCGTCCCTGCTCGAGTGCAAACATGGCAATCTTGAATCCTTCGCCCTCTTCTCCGACCAGATTTTCTTTCGGCACGCGCACGTCCTGAAGCGAGAAGTAGCCGGTGTTGCCGGCGCGGATGCCGAGCTTGCCGTGAATCGTTCCCGAGGTGAAACCCTTCATCGTGCGCTCGATGATGAAGCACGACATGCCGGAGTGGTCGCGTTTGCGGCGCTTCTCTTCATCCGTCCAACAGAAGAAGAGGAAGTTGTCGGCAACGTCGGCGAGGCTAATCCACATCTTCTCGCCGTTGAGCACATACTCATCGCC
>JANMVC010000525.1:0-4605 GCA_031392315.1 Pyrinomonadaceae bacterium
GCGAGATCGTTCCAGGTGTCCTGCATGTAAAGCAACATCGCTTGCAGCGCGTTGGCATGATTGCGCATGCCGCCAACAAAATCCGGCATCAATCCCACGCCCGGATGCCGCTGCCTCATGAGGTTGTAGGCCCAGGGAATCATCTGCACCATGCCGCCCGCGCCCGCCGAACTCACCGAGTAGCGATAAGTGTCGAGCTCATTCAACGCATACAACGAATAGATTTCGTCAAACAACGCAAGCCGGTTTTCCTTTCGGAAACGATCGTGATCCACATGCTCCACCAGGCAAAGACGTTCGGCAATGTCGATCACCTGTGGCGAAATAAACGTGCCTCGCTCGCGCAGGCGTTTCGCCGCCAGCTCAATCATCCGATGAACGTAAGCACGTCCTGACCGCGTTAACTCCGGTGAGAGCAGCGCCGGATGCGCTGAGGTGTAGTAGGCCATCTCCCGAAAGAGGCCGCCCTTCTCAATGGGAAATTCAACTACCAACGGCGCCAGCGAGTTTCCCTGGCTGTCAAAGATCGCCACAGCGGTGTTGACGCCGTTAGCTCGAATGATGCGGAGATTCACTGGCGTACCAAGCGAACTCGTCATCGTCACTTCCGACCCCTTCTTGAGAAAAGTCTCTTTGGAAACAGTGATCAAATGAACGCGCGCGGAGGTGCGTTCGAGCGCCGCCAGGGTCACGTAAGTCAGCGAGGGCGAAGTCATGGCTGTTTGCAGCGGACGCGATTTGAAGAACCTCTCCGCCTCTGTAATACGCGCCTGGATCACGGCGGGCGACAACAAGCGAATGGCCGCGCCCGCAGGCTCGGCGCGTCGTTCAGTCGCAGCCGGACCAGCTACCGGGGCCACGCTGTCTTCGTCCTCCGGCTCAGTTCCCACCACTGTTGCGGGTGATTCTCCCGGCGAGGGCCGCGGCGCGGGCGGATATGTTCGTGGGGCCTGACCGGGCTGCTGCAACTCCGGAGAAGTTGTTCGCGGGCGTGGTTCGGTATAGGGCGTCGGACTTGGCGTTTGCGCTTGCGCGCTAACCACTGTGACAAGAATAACGAGCAATGATACGGAATAAATACTTCGTTTCATAAGCAGATACTAAACTGTTTCTCGGAATTATCGGAGGGGCGAGCGCAACTTAGATTCGCTGAAGGCTACGCCGGTTGTCAACGGGCATCCCCAGCAAGGAGCAGTGCAAAACAAATCGCCCCCAGAGCCTGAGGCCCAGGGAGCGACTTGAAGGAAGTGGCACGGGCGTCCCGCCCGTGAGTCACCCGGAAGATGCGCATGCCACGATCAAAATAATTACTACCGGCTGGCGTTTGCGTTACCAACCACAACGTTGTGGTCCGCGCCGGCAAATGCGATGCGCGTGAGTTGGGCTTCCGCGCCACTGCCCGACGATCGGAATTCAAACTGGCGTGCTTTCTGATCGCGCTTCTCCACGCTGGTGCTGGCTCGGGCAATAACCTTACTGCCTTTGACGATCGTGATCTCTCCAGCCGCGTCGTCATATTTCAGATCGTAGACGCCTTTACTTACGAGTGTGCCATTGACGTTGATGTCCGTCGGAAACGTCACGGTTTCCTTTTTGGTCTTGGCAAAAGCTCCGACACTCGCGAGCGAGGTGATCAATA
The DNA here is from genome assembly GCA_031392315.1 of Pyrinomonadaceae bacterium. Taxonomy (GTDB): domain Bacteria; phylum Acidobacteriota; class Blastocatellia; order Pyrinomonadales; family Pyrinomonadaceae; genus PSRF01. The sequence continues at coordinate 1,640 of JANMVC010000525.1, forward strand.
GGGCGACGGCAATGCGATTTACGATGGATTTCATACTGGGACTCCTTATCATTTTTTGAATCACTCCCGCGGGAGCATTCCTGTAAAACGATATCTCGCGCGTTAAGTTCCCAAAATTAAATTCGGTTCGGTTCGCCGCACATCGATCCGTTTCTTTGTACGATTTAATGGATTGGAGTTCTCAGAGGAGGCGTGAGTTTAACCGCGGCGATAAGCAAATAAGACTACGATATCTCCAGCCAATCCCGTGTAACATCACACCAGAGAACGAGACCGCGCCACTCGTTATAGCGCGAGTAGTAACGCGCAATCTTTTTGTCGGTTGCTTTGCGTCCGTTGTTTCTGACCGTGAAAAATTTGGCTCTGGTCCAGGAGTCGAGCGCGAGACCGTCGTAGCGGCCCAGCAGCTTCAGGAGGTTCTCGGCCGCGTATGGACCAACGCCCATCACGCCGCGCATCTCCTTGATGAGATCGGGAGTTGAGAGTTCGCTGGTGCCCCATGCTTCCACATCGAGCTCGCCCGAGGCAACCCGATCGGCAAGCTGCTTGAGGTAACTCGAGCGATAACCGGCGCGCACTTCGTTGACATAAAAACTGAGCGGCATCAGGGCCATCGCCCTGGAGGTGGGAAATGTCCTGCGCTCGTCAGTTGATTTTCGACCAAGACTCTCGACCAGACCCGTCACCATTTTTTTCGTCAGCGCCCAGGAGCAGTTAGTGGTGCAAATCATCTTCACCAGGTCTTCAAACACCGTCGGCGAGCGCAGCAGGCGTCCGGCCCCCTGAGTTGGTATCCACGCGAAGTCTGCGTCCTTTTCAAGCAAGCGATAAAACTCACCCATGTCGTCGTCGAGTCGTAGCATGTGGCGCGCGTCGCGAACTACTTGCTGGCGCTCAGAATCCCTAAGTTGGCGCGAAGGCCTCACTTTCAAGCTTCGCTTCAATCCGCGGATAGCGACCGTTACTGGGCGACTACCGGCCAGGTCCAGAGTGCGCGTCAGAATCCACTTCTCGCGATCCATTTGGAATGGAGGTAGTTCACACCAGCCATGGCTGATTGCCGTGCGCTTAAAACTGAAATCAGGCGGAGTCAGAATTGAGATTTCCATGTTTTGGTGTTGCAGCCGTCTCTGAAGCGCGTGGCTAATACGCGGAATTGGCGCTGTGTTCCAGATTATTCACTAGTGTGAACTAATCGCAAAACTGCCTGCGGGATTCAGTGTCGATGCTGTTTGTCTTTGCGCTTCTTTACGCCCACTTTGCGCACTTTGCGGTCTCCTGTTTCAAGGTCTTTGAATTAGGGATAGGCAATAATGCGTGTCGTACTTTCGACTTGTATGCTTCGGCTTCGGTCAAGCTGATTCTTGACAGTACCTCTCGCGAAGCCTAGACTGATTACCACTTGAAAATCGAATAGGAAGGCTGTAATCGCTCCTCCCTAACACTCGGGAAATGAGCGAGTGAAGGGTCAAATACGTGGCTCTCTTACAGTAGCCCACGGTGTCTTAAGCACTGCTTCCGACGATATCGAACCGGAGCTTTCCGGTTTTTCGCCCCACCGGGTTAACCGCCCGATGGGGCGATGTCGCATCTACGTAACGCAAACTGCTAGTTTGCGTCCCGCGTTTCACCATTCAACTGGACCTTAAGCCGCCAACGCAAACTAACAGTTTGCGTTACAAGTCCTACCTTACATAAATCGGATTCGAAATGATCCAGGGTTGGTCGCCCACCGGTTTGCCGAGCTGCGGCAGATAAACTTCCACCCGATAGCTTCCCTTCTCCCTGGCAACAAAATCCATCTGATTCACTCCGTTGACTTCGTGGATCCGTTCGCCGTCCTTCAACAGGAGCACACGAGCCGGGACCGGGACGTTGGCGCGCAATTGCACTTGCTCCTCCAGTTTTATTTCGTCGCCCATGATTTTGCGTTCATCCCCATCCTGGGCGGTGAAACGAAACCCCGTGGTGTCGCCAAAGAGATCGAAGCCAATGAAGCTGTGGCCCGCCGCAAGACTGGTCAGCACCACCCACTTGTCCACAATTGGCGCCGACGATCTGGAATCCGCGCTGGCGAGCGGCGAAACCAAAACGTGCTGGCGCACCAGTCGAAAACTTCGCTCATAAGGATCCAGCTTGACGCCCAGCAAAGTCTTGCCTGTCGAGTCCTTCAGGCTAAGCCCTACGTTCGCATGTGAATCGTTACCAGCAATCGCTACGAGCCGCCCGCCTTTGCGTTTGATTTGTTCGTCCCAAATTTTCAGGCCCTCCTCGGGCCGCCGATAAAAATTCGCGAAGAGGAGATCTGGATAGGCGCGGTAGGACCAAAGAGCGTCGAAGAACATCACGACCGGATTGATGCCGCGCGCATTCGTGTAAACATTGTAGACCTCCACGCCTTCGTATCCTGACTCGTCCCAACTCTTAAACTCCGTGGGATAGGCCACAAACGCGAAGCGGTCAGGCGGCTGATTGACCAACACTTCCTTCGTTGACTGGCTACCGGCCGCCGACGCGCGCCAATCGCCCGGGAGCAACAACAGCCGGTCGCCGCTCACCGTGCTCGCCTCGTTGCCATTCACGAACAACACGCCGCCATGCTCGTCGCTGAGGGTCATTCGTGCTGTATCGAAATTATTTGACGGGTGTTCCGTCATTATTACGAAGTTGAGTTGATTGGCTTGCGCGGCTGCGATGATGTCGTCGAAGTTGCCCGAACTGTGACCGCCGAGAAAGGAATGCACATGCATGACTCCCTTGTACTCAATCACGCCGGTATTGTCTGGAGTCACTACTCGCTGAGAATTGACTTGCTGAATCGCCGCATGCAGACGGCGCAACTTATAACGACGGTAGGCGAACGGGGTTTGTGAAACGAAAACGACAACCAACAGGACCAACAAGAATTTCTTCCAGCGCTTCATCAGGAATCAACTCTCGAAGTCGACCGACGCCACGTGCTCGCT
>JANMVC010000530.1:0-5691 GCA_031392315.1 Pyrinomonadaceae bacterium
CCAGAAACTCCAGGTCAGACCATAGACCGCGCAGGCTGGAACCTTCAGGGTTACGATTCAGTTTTTCCCGCTCTTCGTCCTGGGATGGGTTGTGCTGCTGCTTCGGATACATCTTGTCGCCGTCGCTTTCGTTGTCCCACCAGGTCATGCCCAGATAACTTGCGACCATGTTCGTGCCGGGGTGCATGTGACAGACCATGCATTGCGACGTTGGGATGCGCGAAGTGAACTGGTGCTTGATCGGATGGCCCGATTCATTTTTCGGAATGTTGACGTCAGCAGTCTCTGATCGACCGGTGTTACCTGAGGCGCTATAGAACGCAGAATGCGATGGACTGCGATCGTTTGCATAAATCACGTGACAAGCTGAACAGCCTGATGAGCGATAGTCGCCGGCGTGATCGTTTGTGCCGAGGAAATTCAGCGTCGGATCCAGGAGGCGCGTTTTCTGGATGCCAAGGAAAACCGGATCGGTGCGCTGGGCGGAACCAAAGCCGCGCGGGCTTAGTCCCTTATCTGGCTTCCCAGGTTCTTCTTCGCGGTCAGGCAGGCCGACTTCAAGCCGGCGCTTGCCGCCGCGTTCGAAAACACGCAGCACGTTGCCGGGCTGCGAAATCTCCCAGCGCGGAAGTGGATCAAGAAACTCGAGCAGCCCTTTCGTGCGCTGGGCCTCCTCAGTTGGCGCCGGCGTTTGTATGAGGGTTTGCGGCGCACCGGTTTCGCTGTAGCTTTCGCCAAACCGCGAGTCCTTTAGTGGGAAGCTGCCGTTGTTGTAGAGTGCCGCGCCCCAGAGCATCGCGCCGTGAGTCATCATGCTGCGCGCGACGTTTTTGGATTCCAGTTGATGACAGTCGCCGCCGCAGGTCGCCGCTGCGACGCGCAAGTCGCCAGGGTTTACAAACCGGACGAACTCCCAACTCTCGCGGGCCAACAGCGTGTTCGTGCGCTCCGGATTTGCGCCGGTGTATTTTCCGTCGCGCTTCCACTCTTCGGGAAACTTTGGTCGTACGTGTGCTTCCCTCTTGACTCGTTCGACCTCATTAAGATCCTCGCTGGTCTTGCGCGGCACGGGATTGCCGCCGTGGCAACCGGTACAGGTAATTCCAACTGCGTCCTTGCCGTTGTTTAGCTTATCGAATGCTCCGGTCGTGCCGTATTTGTGCATCGGCTCGATCTGACCGTGGCAGGTGATGCAGCCTTCGAGCTTGGCGGGGATTGGTGCAGCGTCCTGAGTGCCGACGTAGGGGCCGCGGGTCACCTGGCTACCGGGGATGTCTACCACTCGATCGGGAGAGGCAAAGCGTGCCACAAAAGCGCTAACCGGCTGGAAAAAGACGATCGGCAAACAGAGAACAACGAAGAAGACCGCTACAAATGCATCTTTGCGATTGTATTTGCGACTCTTCAACGGCACGCCCCCACTCGGTTAGCTCGAGTTCTAAGAATCTTCACAATTTCTGATAGGGAACCACTACTTCAGTGAGCATCTGACAGTGCTTGTCGTTTAGAGTGACGAGTTGCGCTCGTTGTAACTCTACGGTGGCAGCGATGATGGCATCTGCCAAACCGGTGCCATCGCGCTTGCCGAAATCTCGGCGAATGATGCCTGCTCGCACCGCGATGGGCCCGTCGACTGGGATAACTTGAAAGGAATCGATAAACCGATCCAGGACTAATCGTTCGTCGCCATCACGAACACCGGCATAGAGTTCGGCAACCGTGACGGCTGAGACTGCCAGCGGCGGCGCTAGGCTTTCGAGGTATTGAACTGACTCTGCTCGATCTCGCAGATAGTCGATCAACACATCAGTATCTATCAGTAACTGGGCCATGGGTTAACACATCAAAACCTTTCCCATTCGCGACGAAGCGCCCCAAAGTCAGGTAGATCGTCCCGATCCTTCCAAATACCTCTAGCCTCGACCATGCCGGATCTACCAGAAGGCAAACGCTGCTTGATAATTGTGTCAACCGCATCGTGAATCAGTTCACCCTCGGTCTTGCCGGTTCTGAAGGCGATCTCTTGCAGCGCTCTTTGTTGCTTCTCAGTAAGATTCAATTCGATATCTGCCATCGAAGTGCCCTCCCTGTCTTAACTGTATCCGCCCCCCATGAAGCTATCAAGCCCTCAAAATACCAGCTTCAACTGCGCAAACAGCGTGTACAGCGGCTTGCGTGGATTGATGACATCGGGCTCGCAGAAGTCGCCCAAATTGGCCGGACAGTTGCGCGAGCGGTCAGTGAAAATGTCGCGGAAGCCGCGCCCCGTTTGCAGCGTTGCTGCGCCAAAGGTCATCGTCACGTTGTTCACCAGAAACGGCCGATAGGCGACACCAAGGCTGTAGTCGAAGCCGATGTCATGCCGAATGCGATTTTGAAACAACACATACTCAAGCGGCTCCGTGCGATGAAACCGCAGATAGTTGGCATTGAAGACAGCCTTTATTCGTTGCGTTAGTTCCACGTCGACGCCGGCGTTGTAAATGAAAATCCCCGGGTTGATAAAGTTTGCCTGCCCCTGCGTCTTGCTGCTGCGCAAACTGGGAAGAATGCTGTTGGGTTGGACCAACCCTACGCCCGTCTGCGTCAGACGAATACCATTGCGATTCCAATACGAAAACTGTCCCCCCACGAAATTCGGATCGTCGAAGATGGCATCGAAGCCGGTCGCCTTACTATCAGTTGGATTGCTGTCGCCCTGCGCCCAGAAGAACGAACCTCTGAAACGCAAGTAATCAAAGTCAACTGAAGTTTCCAGCGCCGCCATGCTCGACTTAATCCTCACCTCACGACCGGCAATTGGATTTCGTTCATCCTTGCCGAAGGCGTAGTAGTACGAATGGGAGAGATTCAGGCGGCCCAAGTGTCCATCACCGCTAATCCCGAGGTAGCCCACTTTGATCGCGTGTGGACGCACGTCGCCAATCAAGGCCGGGCGCACGAGAAACCCATTGCGATCATACTCAACGCCGCGACGGTCATCGTTGTAGTGCAGACTTCCCTGAATCGTGTAGCCCTTGCGAATGAAGTCCTGACGGAAAACATTGGCGACGTAAACATTCTGGTGGCGCGTGTCGAAGCGGTTCAACCCACTGTTCGTATCCTTCTCCAGCATCGAAAACCACGCGGCGTTAAATTGAATCCGATTGTTGTCCGCCGCGCCAAAGAGGCGCACGCCGAGATTGTTATCGGAAAAGATGAAGCCGCGGAAGTCGGACACAAACGGCTGAATCCCGGCGCGCACAGAAACGAAATCGTAGTTGTCGTTAACATCAAACAGTTTGACCTCGCCAAAGGCCTCTTCGAGAGACCAATGCGTGTCCGTGCGATTCCCGCCGCGGCGAACGTCGATGTTTACGACGCCATTTTCCCTCGCGTTTAGATAGTTGGGAATGCTGAAGGTGGGCGAAATCTTGATGGCCCAATCGCGTGGCCTGAAGGTGCTGTCGCCGTGGAATAGTTCAAAACTGAACTGGAGCGTTTGATTAACAGCGAGCTGTTCGGGTTGACCGAAGAACTCAGCGCTGGAGGGCTCGTCTGTGCTCACGTCAGACGGTGTCGGGGCGCGGCGCTGTTCGATTGTAGTTGTGCTCACGGCTGACAAGATCATGAACAGTTCGTTGCCGCGGATTGGGTAGTCGCCTTTCAAAACATTCTGATTGTATGGATCCCACCAGCGACCGCGTCTGAACGGAATGTCGCGGCCGCGCGCTGCGCGATCTCCGTAACGATCGTACTCAGGAAAGCCTATACGCCAACGGTCGCGTGCTTCACGCCGATCCGGGCTGCTCTGCGGTTCGCTCTGAACCGTATCAGCCCCGGCGTGTCCAGTTGGCTTATCAACATCGCCACCAGTTATGGGCTTCAGTTCAACCTGATCCAGCGGAATGTCTATGAGCGCTTCCTTTCCAGCTTCGACAATCACATTCTCCAGCGCACTGCCTCGTGGAATCGCAAACCCGCCATAGTCTTTGTCCTTTTGAAACGCGGCGACGTGAGGCGCATTCACTCGCAAGCGATACGCTCCGGCGGGCAGTTGAAACGAATACGAGCCGTCGGCGCCACTGCGCGCGCGCTTCCATTTGCCGGTGACCTGATTCGTAACCGTGATGCTCACGCCCGCGACTGGCGCTCCTGAAGCCACGCGGACGCTGCCTTTGAGCCGGCCCGAGCTTTGGCCCAGCGCTGAAATGCACATCGCGTGTGCCAGCAACGCCAGCGAGATTGTGCCAAGCAAACCTGGAAACGTAGTCTTGCGCATGAAATTGGAGCCGGGAAACAGGTGCTTGCCTTGTAGCATACGAGTGGTTCGGAGGCAATTAAAATCTGGGCTACGATCAATCTACGGAGCCCGCATGCTTTGTGATACATTGTGCGCCAGCGTAGCGAGGTCACGGCGACGATTTACTAACACCACTTTGGTGAATTCTTCGCGATGGATTCCACTCCAAAGTTCAACTCTCGAAACCTTTTGTTGTGCGGCGTCTGCTTGATGTTTATGGGCGCGGCCCTGATGCAGCTTGGGCCAACCACCGCCCAAACCCCTGGACCAATCCTGATTAGCCAACCGGATTCCACTCGCGCCATCGCGTTTGACTCGGTAACGCAGCATCGCGAACCATTCTCCGTGGTTTCGCCAGTCCGATTTAGCGCAGACAATCACACGCGCGTAATGCTCTTTGCGATGCACCTCAACCTGCAATCCGGTGACGCCGCCAGTTCGCTCACGGTTGAAGCGGAAGATGCAGCGCACAATATCTATCAGTTGGCTGTTGAATACGCCGGGCCGGTTCCAGAGCAACCCTGGGCCACTTCGCTGGTCGTCAGACTAAATGACGGGATGAATGATCTCGGCGACGTTCTCTTACGACTCAAATACAAGACCCTTTCTTCAAACCGGGTGCGGATGGCAATTGGACATATCGGTGGCGGCCTTCCAGACGATGAAGGCGCGGTGCCGACGCCAGGCTCGTCGGTTCCGCTGGTCCCGACGGGTCCCAATGCGACTGCCGGCAACTTAACAGTCAGCGAAGTGCAAACGATTATTAGTCAGGCTGTTTCGGCCGCAGCGTCTCTGGGGCGTGCGGTGACTGTAGCGGTTACAGATCGCGAAGCGAACGTGCTGGGCGTGTTTGTGATGACGGGTGCACCAGCGAGTACGACTATCCGCAGCGTTGGCACACCGGGCCAGGGACTTGAGGGCACAGTTGCTCCCTCATCACTCGCGGCAATTTCAAAGGCTGGGACTGGTTCGCTTTTCAGCACCACTGGCAACGCGTTTACCACCCGCACCGCCGGGTTCATTATTCAGGAACACCTTCCGCCAGGCATCGACTTCCGTTCGGGTGGCCCACTCTACGGTGTGCAGTTTTCCTCGTTGCCCTGTTCCGATATCAAGAGGCCCGCGCTGCCGCTGGGACTTTCAGCAGATCCGGGCGGGCTCCCAATTTACAAAGATGGCGTCGCAGTGGGCGGCGTGGGGATCGAAGGCGACGGAATTTACACCGTGGATCGCGACCCGCGCGACGACGATCAGCCATTCGAAGAGTTGATCGCCGCGGCGGCTGTGCGCGGCTTTGAAGCGCCGGGCCTAATCCGCGGCGACAACATACTCGTGGACGGCGTCAGGCTACCATATTCGAATGTCAACAATCCGCCAGCGCCAACGGCGATCGCTTTTGGCAGTTTGCC
>JANMVC010000590.1:0-10201 GCA_031392315.1 Pyrinomonadaceae bacterium
GAAGCAAATCGAAAACTTCTTGTTTTCTTAGCAAGAAACTGGAGCAAAAATGGTTTGGCGCGTTTACGCGGCTAGCCCGCAGGGCGATTAGGCCAGCCGTTTTACGGCTGGTCAGCATCGGCAATCAAATTGGCCGAGGCCGTTTCAACGGCCTTACTTTGCGAGCGGTAGAAAAGGCCGCTGAAGCGGCCTCCAATACTCAAGGCCGCGTGAACCAGCCGTAAAACGGCTGGCCTAATCGCCCTGCGGGCTAACCGCCTGAAGGCGGCAAATAGATCTTTCGAACCCAGGAGGGAAATGTTTATTGGTTGCGGCCTGGGCCGCGCTGTGTAATCAGTGTAATCTGCAGACACCTCTTGTCAGGCTTATTTGCCCACCATCCCGCGCACACTCTCCTCATTTGCATCGAACGCTTGCACTGCATCGTCCGTCGTCACAATGGAATTCAAATCGACGACTTGGCCCGTATGAGTCCGGAGCCGGTCGGCAGCGGCGGCGATGAGGTGACGGTGCATATCGGAAAGCGGATGCGCGCCGCAGCCCTTGAACGGCGGCGGCGGGATCGGCTTGAGGTCAGCGACATCCTCGCGCGGCGTCGCGCGTGTCAAAACTTCGGTGATATCAGTCGCGCATTTATCCCGCACGGTCAGGTTCGCTCCCTTGAGCCAGCGGTTCGAAGCCGTCTTGATGATCGAAGTGTGATCGAAGACTGTGTTGCAAACAGTGCCCTGCTCAATCCACGGCGACACCAGCACTGCAGGCACCCGCACGCCGTAACGTTTGAAATCAAAACCGCTGTAGCCCGGCTGCCCGGGTTGAGGATTGCTGCCGCCTGGCGGCACAGCAAACGGCGGCGGCGTGGGCACGTGATCGTAACACCCGCCATGCTCATCGAAAGTTATTACCAAAAGCGTGCTGTTCCAATCAGGCCCATTGCGCAACGCCTGGTAAATCCGGTAGACGAGGTCCTCACCGTATAAAACGTTGGTGGCCGTGCCGGTCTCCGTCATTGCAAACGCCGGGTGCATGTCATTTTCCGGTCCATACTTCGCGCTGCATAGCATGTTTGGCTCGATAAAAGTGTAGCTGGCTAAACCTCCTGGAGTCGCAGCATCGTCGAAGAACTGCGCCATCGGCGAGAAGTGGCGGCCCAGCGCCGCAAACTCCCAGAGCTTCTCCTGGATCATCAGCGCATTGCACAAGAGCAACGGACCACCGTGATAGATTCGCCAATCCACTCCGGCGCGCGCGAGCGAGTTGTAAATCGTGTCGGTCTTGTTTAGCAGGTAGCCGATGTCCCAGGCATGCGGGCCGGTCGACCAGCCGTTGACGACGTAACCGGAAGAAGTCGCGGCATGCACGAATGAGCGATTGGGAAACGTCTGCGTGGGCACGGAACTAAACCAGTGGTCGCAGACGGCGTAAGCATTCGCGAGTCCGTTCATCACCGGCAACGTTTCCGGCGTGAAGCAGTTCATGATAATTCCCGGATCGAAAGCCATCGGGCTGTTGCCGCGAAACAGCGACGAAAGAATTCTGCTGCAACCCTTTTTGGTCGCGCCCGCCGCGGCAATCGCTGAAGCGTAGTTGATGACAAAGCCATCCATGCTCGGCGAAGTAGTTGGATTTGGAATTGGATTGGGATGGGTGTGATCGTTGTACATCTGGGCGTAGACGTCGTCGTAAGGCTCGTTGGGGTCGGGATAAGGATCGATGTTTGACGTTCCCTTTCCTACGCACGCCTCGCCGCCGCCCGGCCGCGGGTTACACAATTTCTTCCCTGAGACTCCCTCAAACGATTGATTGCGTGGAACCTTGTCGAAGGGCGCTTTGTTGTCCGGGTCGTAGAGCCAGCCCAGCACGTTGTCAAACGATCGGTTCTCGAGCATCAAGACCACGATGTGGTCGATACGGTTCAAAGCAGTTTGATTAGTCGGCATAAGAGAGTTCCATGGAAGAAATTGTTTGAGACGTTGTTTCGAGACTGCGGCCGAATGAGCTGGCCCCACGATTGCGAAGCTTCGTTTACTACTTTTCGACCGGCAAAGCAACCGGATCACGTAAAAGCAGGACCCTCTTTCCAGTCTATGTCCGCAGATTGCGCAGATTACACAGATTCAAACAGATTCTGCCCAAGACAAGTCCAAGCCCGTTTACTGTTACGGTTTTGAATCTGGGTAATCAGCGTAATCTGCTGATAGCTCTGCTTGCGAGCGATGATCACAACCGCTTAGACTCTCACTGATGAATTCACCTGCCGATGCCCTCACTTCCCTGCGCGAACATTTTGGATTTGCCGAATTCCGCGAAGGACAACGCGAAGTGGTCGCGGCCATAATGGAAGGCAAGGATGCGGTCGTGGTTATGCCCACCGGCAGCGGCAAGTCACTCTGTTATCAGCTTCCAGCGATGATGCTCGACGGCGCGACCATTGTCGTGTCGCCCCTGATCGCCCTTATGAAAGACCAGGTCGATGCGCTGGAGGCGCGTGGGCTGCCGGCCACTTTTATCAACAGTTCAATTGACGCAAAAGAACAAGGCCACCGAATCAACGCGCTGAGCCGCGGCGACTTCAAGCTGGTCTATGTAGCGCCGGAACGCTTTCGCAGCAGCCGCTTTCTTGAGGCGCTCCAGTCCTTACACATTTCTCTTTTCGCGGTTGACGAAGCGCATTGTATTTCCACCTGGGGCCACGACTTTCGTCCTGATTACCTGCGTCTCAAGCAGGTAATTCAGTTGCTCAACTCCGGACAAGCCCGCTTGCAAACGCTCGCGCTTACGGCCACAGCCACGCCTTACGTGCGCGCGGACATCATCGAACAACTCGGCCTGGTTAAGCCAGACACCTTCGTCAGCGGATTCGATCGTCCGAACCTGACGATTGATGTGGTACACACGGAAAAAGAGCGCGAGAAGATTGCGAGGATCAAACGCCTGGCGGCAATGGGAAATGGCGGCGGCTCGGGAATCATCTACGCCTCGACGCGCAAGGCGGTCGAGCAAGTGGCGGCTTCACTGCGCGAGCAGGGCCTCGGCGTAGCGGCTTATCATGCGGGCTTGAGCGATGGCGCACGCGTCAAAGCTCAGGATGATTTCATGTCGGGCCGGACGCAGATGATCGTGGCGACCAACGCGTTTGGAATGGGCATCGACAAATCCGACATCCGCTTCGTCGCCCACTACCAAATGCCCGGCTCCATCGAAGCCTACTATCAGGAGATTGGTCGCGCGGGACGCGATGGATTGCCGTCCTCCTGCGTGCTCCTGTTCAACTATGCCGACAAAAATACCCACGACTTTTTCATCGAGGGTTCATATCCCAGCCCGGAACTCGTGAAGGATGTTTATGGCGCTCTCGTCTCTACTGGTTTGCAGCGGATAGAACTTTCGGCCTCGGAAATAGCAAAACGCGCCGGCGCAAAAAATGAGATGGCGATCCAGTCGTCTCTGTATTTGCTCGAACGCGCCGGTCACATCGCGCGCACTGCCTACGACCAACGCACCGCCGACCAGCCTCCCCCATGGGAAACCAGGCAGCCGCTTTCAACCGCGAACCCGAAAACTGGGAGCGCGGGCGTCTCGCCCGCATACCTTGGCAATCAGTCAATCCCCAGAGGTCCCGCCCGGCGCAGCCGAGCTATCGTGATGCTCGACCAGACGCCAGTAACGAGCCTGCGCGTCAACTCGAGCGATGTCGCCCGCCGCGCGGCGTTGGAACGGCGCAAGCTCCGCGAGATGATCGAGTTTTGTTACACCGAGTATTGTTATCGCGCCCACATCCTCGACTACTTTGGCGATCGCCATCACGCGCGCAACTGTGGCACTTGCGGCAACTGCTCGCCAAACTCTCCGGCGCGCCTACCTCTAACCAGCGACGAAACCTTACCCGATCAGGTGACCGCCGGGCGCAGGCGCAAGTCTGCCGCGGCCGGTCCAATCTCTCCGCGCGCTCTGACGACAGACGAGAGCCTGCGCGTGCGTAAAATTCTGGCCTGCGCAGCCCGCATGAAAGGACGCTTTGGCAAAACGATTTTGGCGAATACGCTGCGCGGCTCGGCAGCAAAGGCCGTGATGCAAGCGCATCTAAATGAATTGTCGACTTACGGAATCCTGAAGGACATGAGGCAGGAGGATCTTCTGGTTTACATCGACGCGCTGATCCACGCACGGTGTTTGCGGCTGAGCGCGGGGACATATCCTACGGTTTCGATTACTGAATTGGGTGAACGTGTGATGCGGGAGCAGGAACAAGTTGACCTGGCGCTGCAGGTGCATTTGTAACGCAAACTGTTAGTTTGCGTCTTGCGGGAAACAGTTAAAAGGCTTGAGACGAACGGGCGCAAACTAACAGTTTGCGTTACATGGGTTAGCGAATGACACCGTTCACAGGACTCGACGCGCTCGCGTACAATCGCTTCGTCATGCGACCCGCAAGGTAAGCGAGCCGGCCGGCCTCTATCGCCAGCTTCATCGCCTGCGCCATCTTCGCGGAGTCTCTTGCTTCGGCAATCGCAGTGTTCATCAGCACCGCATCAGCGCCCAACTCCATCGCGATTGCGGCATCGCTGGCCGTGCCCACGCCGGCGTCAACGATGATCGTGGCGTCGGGAAGTTGTTCGCGCATGATCGCGAGGTTCGCCGGGTTTTGAATCCCCAGTCCCGAACCAATCGGCGCGGCCAGAGGCATCACTGCCGGGCAACCGGCATCCAACAATTTCTTCGCCATGATCAAATCGTCAGTGAAGTAAGGCAGCACCACGAATCCTTCCTTAACCAACACGCGAGCGGCTTCCAGCGTTTGTTCGTTATCCGGGAAAAGCGTGGTTTGATCGCCAATGACTTCAAGCTTGATCAAATCCGTTTCGAGCGCTTCGCGCGCGAGGCGTGCGGTACGAATAGCTTCTTCAGCCGTGTAGCAACCGGCAGTGTTGGGAAGAATTGCCAACGATGGATCGAGATGATCAAGAAACGATTCACTGCTGCGATCCAGCGGTACCCGCCGCACCGCCACCGTCACCATTTCCGCGCTGGACGAAAGATGAGCGGCCTTCATTTCGCCAAACGTCCGATACTTTCCGGTCCCGATTATCAGGCGTGAACGAAACTCGCGGCTGCCGATTCTAAAAATATCGGCTTCGGGTGCAAGTGCAGTTGACATGTTTTGAATTATATTCCGTCAACCGCCTGCCGCCTATTGCGCGGAGGCGAATCCTAACAACTTTGCGATTCTCGAAGCAGCTGCGGACGCGGAAAGCTCGGTAGTGTCCAACACCAAACGGTCTGGTGGAATTTCCGGGTGAGTAAACACACCAGCCGCTCTTAGTCCGTGAAACTGTTCTAACGAATTGAGCTTCCCAAATGACTGGCGCTCGGGATTCGTCATTCGCTGCTCCAGCTCAGTTTCGGAACACTCCAGTCTCACGAAAAGCACCTCGCCTCCGTCAGACTCTACCGCATCACGCACCCTTTGAATGAAGTCTCCACGCACCGTCCGCTCGAAAGCAAAAGTAAAAATCAGCCCGTCAAGTTTGGCCTCGGCAGCTTCGGAAAATACGTCGAGCCAGATTTTCTCTCTCAGCTCGACAAACTGTGGACTGCCAAACTCGAAAACCGACAGCACCAGATCCACCGTCAGATGGTTATGGAAAACTTTGAAGCCAGTTAGCTTCGACAGTTCGCGCGCGATGGTTAACTTGCCCACGCCAGGCAGGCCGTGAAGGAAGATCAGTTTCATGTCGTGGTTACTTTCGCTATCTCCGCAAAGAAACTTGAGAGCTTCGTCGCGTCAAGTTTCCCATCCGTCCTGACGCCAGTGCAAACGTCCACTCCAAACGCGCCCACTTGTCTAATCGCGCCCGCCACGTTAGCCGAGTTTAGTCCCCCTGCCAGAAACACCGGAATGGAAACGATCTCGCGGATACGCCTGCTCACGCTCCAATCGTGGGTGCGTCCAGTCCCGCCCAGTTCTTTTACCGGCAAGGTTTGGTTGCCGGAATCGAGGAGAATGCCATCAACAAAAGGCGCAACCGAAATCGCTTCGTCGATTGATTCAGCGCCGGTGACGTGAATCACCTGAACCAACGAGATTCCGGGCATTGCCTCGCGAAGAACCTGATGAGTTCCCGACGCTAAACGATCGCAAAGTTGAATAGTGTTCACTCGCAGGCGTCGCTGCTGGTCGATTATTGCTTCAGCCTCCTGCTGACAGGTGAGCAGAAAGGAACTAACTGCGGGAGGCAATCCGGACACAATCTCTGCGATGAGTTTCTCGGGAATAGGTCCGGGACCGCTCGGCATAGCTGACACGAGTCCCACGGCTGAAGCGCCGTGGTCGATGGCCATCCAAGCCTCCTCGATGCTGCCGATGCAACAAATCTTAACTCGGGGCCTGGCGCTCGCCTTCATTTTGGAAAGTAAATTGCGCGGACCGATGAAACAAACTAAGCCGAAGGGGTCGCGGTTTTCGACGCGCGCGATTTTGCCCGGCGAGATTTCAAATACTCGATTACCGGCGGCATCAAGGACAGCGTTACAACCACGATCACTACCCACTCAATATGCTCGTCCAAATTAATCCCCAGCTTCGATTTGAGGAGGCTGCCAAGGAAGTAGCCACTGAGGATCATGCTGAAGACCCACAGGAAGCCTCCGGTGATGTTGAAGAATATGAAACTCCGATAAGGCATCTGCGCCGCTCCGGCAACAATCGGCGCGAACGTGCGGACGAAAGGAATGAAGCGCGCGATGATGATGGTCTTGCCGCCATACTTTTCGTAGAAAGAATGCGCCTTTTGCAGATGGCTGGGCTTGAAGAATAGCGACTCTTTTCGGGAAAAGATGCGCGGACCGATTTTCGCGCCGGTGTAGTAACCAACGGTATCGCCGATAATTGCTGCGAGAACTAAAGTGGACAGGAGGATGGCGAGGCTGAGTTTGCCAGTCGCGGCGAAGAGTCCGGCAACCACCAGCAGCGAGTCGCCCGGCAAGAAGAAACCGGCCGCCAAACCGGTCTCAGCGAAGACGATAAAGATCAGACCGCCATAGACGAAAAGCCCGCCCTTAGCGAGCAGCGTCTCGATGATAATCTTCGGATCAAGAAGATCCTTGAGCTGGTGAAATAATTGGGAAAGCGTTTCCATAAATGACTATCGGAAGCCCGACCGTTAGGGAGGGCGCTGAAAGTTAGTATTCGAAGAGGAGCCCTTGCTTTCGCGCGGGCTTCTGCTGGTTCTGCTTATTTCTGATCCGCCCAACCGTGCTGTCCAATCAAGGGCACGAAGGCGCAGGCGCCATGGTCCTCTTCCTTTGAACCAGTCTCAGTCTTAATCACGCGAACTAGTCGTTGCGATTCACGGGTCGTGCCGACAGGTACAACCAGCCGACCACCCGGCTTTAACTGAGCAACCAACGGCTTGGGAATGTTTGGCCCACCCGCCGCCACCAGAATGGCATCGTAGGGCGCATTCGCCGCCCAACCCATCGTGCCATCGAAACACTTCACGGTGGCGTTGTAAATTCCCAACTCTCGAATTCTTGTTTGCGCCGTGCGCGCCAAATCGCCAATCCGCTCAATCGAGTAAACCTGGCCCGCCACCTTTGCCAGCACCGCTGTCTGGTACCCGGAGCCGGCGCCAATTTCCAGTACGCGGCAGTCCTTGTTGACCTCAAGCAGTTCCGTCATCCGGGCAACGATAAAGGGCTGTGAAATCGTTTGGCTCCCGCTAATGGGCAGCGCGTGATCTCCATAGGCGCGACCCTGCAGCGCTTCGGGCACGAAAAAGTGGCGCGGCACGGCGCGCATCGCTTCGAGCACTTTCAAATCCTTGATCTGGTAGTGTTGGCTGAGCCGCTCGACCATTCGCTGCCGAGGGATCGTGTAATCCTGTTGGCTTCTATTTGCGGGCTGTTGACCAGTTGTTTGCACGAAGCTTGAATCCACTTCCGTGATGAAAACGCGTTTAGGATTTCTGCAGGAGTTCAGGGTCGCGCAGGTAATTCCAGGCGTCGATCGCGGCCAGCGCTCGATGGTCGGTCATGTCACTCTTCAAAGGCGTAACCGAAATGTAGCCCTGCTCGATGGCGTAGTAGTCGGTTCCGTCCGCCGAGTTAGTACTAAAATACTCTTCGCCGATCCAAAAGTAAGGCTTGCCGCGGGGGTCGATGTGTTCGCTGATCACCGGGCGGGCGTTCTTAATTCCCTGGCGCGTGACGCGAACACCCTTAATCTCTTTCGCGGGAATGTTGATGTTAAGCAGAGTTCCCTCCGGCAATCCTTCCGCCAAGACCTTCTTGACTGCGACCACAGCAAATTGCGCCGCTTCGCGAAAATCAAACTTCTCGCGTGCCACCAGGCTCAACGCAACACCTGGCACTCCGAGAATCGTCGCCTCAAGCGCACCGGCTACTGTTCCGGAATAACTGGCGTCGTCACCCAGATTTCCACCATGATTGATTCCGGAGACGCAAATGTCCGGCACGTCGTCTCCAGGGAAAATTCGATTTAAGGCAAGGGTGACGCAGTCAGTGGGGGTGCCATCTACCGACCAATGGCGCTGATCGATTTGGCGGATGCGCAAGGGGCGCGCGAGCGTCAGGCTGTGAGATGCGCCGCTCATTTCCGACGCCGGAGCCACCACGAAAACGTCGCCTACTTCCTTGAGGGCCTCTTCAAGTTTGATGAGTCCGTTCGAGTGGATGCCGTCGTCGTTTGTGAGCAGAATTCTCGTCATAAAATCCGTTGACGTGGCACGCTCATCTTGCGCGTTTTCACAGGCGGAAAGCCCGCGCCACTTCCAGAGTCAGGACTACTGGCGATGCGTGCTCGTGCGGGATACAAAGACTGCTCTAGTCTCGCGGTGCGGTAGGACGCATGCGGCCCTTCTTCTTATTCCGTTTGCGCGCCAGCGCGGACTTGAGTTTGGCTTTCTGGCCAGGAGGGATGAAGAACGCGTGCTTTTTCGCATCCTTGATAATCTCTTCCGTCATCACTTTTCGTTTGAAACGACGTAATGCGCTTTCGATCGACTCACCCTGATTAATCGTAACTATAGCCATTCGCTTCTCGTCTTTCTTATTGTTTGATCGTCAGATTTTATTACTCGGCTATTTAACACGCCGTAAACGTATATGGTCAAGTTGGCAGAAGTAAATCTTGAACTTTTCCGATTCACGCAGTAAACCCCGCGAACATCAAGTCGCTCGCGGGGTTTGCTACCTAAGTGGCACGGGCGTCCCGCCCGTGAGTCACGCGCAAGATGCGCGTACCACATCAAACTACTAGACCGCAACTGCTTCGGAAACTTCTTGCTTCTTGCGGCTCAAGCTCTGGATTTGAACCGGCTTGTCCGATTCCTTCACGTCAAGCTGCTTCTTCATTACCATCTCCTGATAAAGCTTGCGCATCATCACAGCCTCTTCGTGGGCGGTCTTGGGACCTTCCATCTCGGGTTTGTTCGGTCGCGCCAAGTCAATCGGATTCAGCACCAGGTTGTGGGTCTTGTCGTTGAGTTCCACTTCCTTACCGCGAGCGAAAATCTCGTGGCGTCCGTTCTCTTCATACCACTTCGCCACGGTCGCATTCTGGTGCATGTTCTCGATAATGTTTCTCCAGCCGATTCCCGTGTTGTAAGCGCAGAAGGAGATCTCACCTTCCTGGGTACCGTAAGGGATGATGCACATTTCCGTGCGGCGGAAGTCGTAGTTAAAGAGATCCTGGAACCACATGCCGGCGATGAAAAGGAAGTTCCAACGAACCGAACGACGTTTTTCGATGTCAGTCTGTGAACGATCGCCAGTGACCTTGCCGTAGTCTTTGCCGGTCAAGCCAAACGACTTGTCAAACTTCTTGAAGAGCTCGTACAGCGTGAACTGCGACGGCGACTTGTAGGGGTTGTAATGCTTGAGCAGGGCCAGGCCCATCATCAAGTTTGACATCCACTTGCCGCGCGCGGCGTCCGTGATTTTCTGCATGTCCTTAACCAGGCCCGGGATGTTTAGGAACTCCGGCACTGGACGCATTTCGCGAGTTTCCTTGTCAACCATCACGGCAGTACCAACGCCGCAGTTTGGATGACAACCGCAAGAAACCTGACCCCAGTCGGCGTCCGGTCCGTGGACCAAATCCGCGAAGTCAGCAAAGGCGCCCATCAGCGAGAGCGGGAACCAATCTCGCGTCGGCTCAGTGATACCAACCTGGTTCTTA
>JANMVC010000642.1:0-4933 GCA_031392315.1 Pyrinomonadaceae bacterium
GCACACGGTTACCGTTTGCGACTTGTCGAACGATTTCGCTTGCGAAGCAACCGGCGTGATTGGTCCGGCGGGTCGCGTTTTCTATGTGTCTCCGGAATCGGTTTACGTTTGGGTTTCCGACTGGGCCCGCCGCGGAAAACAGATGAAGGCGGAGTCGATGCTATATCGTTTGCCGCTTGACGGCTCGAGTCCGAGCGCGATCCAGGTTTCAGGCAGCCCGGTGGACCAGTTCTCGTTTCTGGAGAGTAACGACGCGCACCTCAACGTTCTCGTTCGTTCAGACTCGGCTGGCGACGGAATGTGGAATGCAGAAGTCGCCACTGGAGACGTAGCGCTGATGCGAGTGGCGCTCAACAGTTTCTCCGACGGCAACGAAGCCGTTCCGGCTGCGAGGTATCGCGCGCTGCCAAAACCAGAGGGCTACACATTTCAAAATCGATTCGTTGGCGACTACCTGCTTTACGGCACGGGCAGCGGCTGGGGTTATCCGGAGAGCAAACAAAGCGCGAGTCTGTTTGCCGTGCCCTGGGCTGGCGGCGACTATACAACGCTGGCTCTGGCGCATGGAGTGGATCGTATTGAAGCACTGGGAACAAACGCAGTCGTCGTAGGAACGGATGGGCAGGATCTACATTTTACTTCGGTGCGACTCGGTGAATCGGCCTCGCTTGTCGATAGCTTTACGCGCAAGGGCGCATCGCAGGGTGAACTGCGCAGCCATGGCTTCTTCTACAAACCCGATGGGCCCAACTCCGGCATGATTGGGCTGCCCGTCAGCTTGCCTGGGCGTCCTGGCTATCGTCACCTGTTTGAGGAGTCGGCGGCAATTCTGTTTTTGCGCAACGACGGACTGCATTTCGAGAAAGCCGGCGAACTGGTTGCGGATTCCGGTCGGGCCGTCAACGATAACTGTCGCGCCTCGTGCGTCGATTGGTATGGCAACGCGCGACCGCTGTTTGTTAAAGGACGCGTGTTGGCGCTGCTTGGTTATGAACTAGTTGAAGGCCGGCTCGACGATGGCCGGATGCGCGAGTTGCGACGCGTTAATTACTCGCCGCGACGGCTGGAGATTACCCGAAGATAAGAAGGGGCAAACGAAGGAGAGTCGGCAGACGGCAGGAAAGAGATCATTTTCTATTTCTGATTTTCCATTTCTCATTGCTCATTGGTTTTAGGGCAAGCAGATCATTAACAAGAGATCATCAGATGGGAAATGAGAGATGACAAATGAGAAATTGAAAATGTCCTTCTTCCTGCCTGGTGCCCTGCCGTCTGCTCCTGCCGTCTGCCTCCTTTCTGCGTCTGCCGTCTGCCTGATGCTACAATCCGCCCCACATGGATTGGACACGCTTACATACAATCGACACCGCCCGCCTCACCCTGCGAAGGATTACGCCGGAGGACGCCGATGACTTTTACCAGATCTACTCCAACCCCGAAGTGATGCGTTATTGGAGCACTCCACCGCTGCCAAATCGAGATGCGGCTCTCGAACAGATAGCCAGCATCCAGAAGGGTTTTGACCGCCGCGAGCTACTGAAGTGGGGCATCGCCCGTCTGACAGACAACCGGCTGATCGGCAGCGTCACCCTGTTTCATCCGGACTTCACACACCACCGGGTTGAACTTGGTTACGCTCTGGGCCGAGACTATTGGCGACAGGGCTACATGCAGGAGACGCTCCAAGCCGTGCTGGATTACGCCTTCAACACCCTGAACATGCATCGCATTGAAGCCGACGTCGATCCACGCAACGACGCCTCAGTCCGCACGTTGGAACGTCTCGGATTCAAACGAGAAGGATACCTTCGCGAGCGCTGGCATGTTGGCGGCGAAATCCAGGATGCCTATTTCTACGGGTTACTCAGACCTGACTGGGAAATCCTCCAGTAGCCCTGAGGGTTCACAATCCTAACTTGGAAAAATCCTCAAGTGTGCTACGCTCTGTGCGCCCGAACACCGATCTATCATGAGTCGCGTATCTGTCACCCAAGCCCCAGGGTAAAATGCCAGACCTGCTCGTAAATCTTCTGAAACTGCCCGCGCTCGATCCGACATTGCGCGAAATGGAAGGCGCCGGAATAACCATTCGCCGCGCTCAGCCTTTTGAGATCACGCGCGCGCGTAAATTTGCAGAAACATTCTCTGTCGGGTGGGCCGATGAGATTTCAGTGGGCTTCGCAAACAAACCCGTCTCGGTTTACATAGCAGTCCTCGAAAGAGAGATTGTTGGCTTTGCCGGTTACGAGTGCACACGGAGAAACTATTTCGGACCAACCGGCGTAGCTGAGAATTTGCGCGGCCGGGGCGTGGGCAAGGCATTGGTGATTGCCAGCCTTTGGGGGCTGCGCGAGCTCGGCTATGTCTACGCCATCATCGGTCGCGTTGGCCCGGTCGAGTTTTATGAAAAGATCGTCAGTGCCACTGTTATTCCTGACAGCGATCCGGGAATCTACACAAACCTGCTGAAGTGATTACTGGCGGGCGTCCTTCGCCAAAACCTCCTTCGCTTTCAAGCACTCTTCAACATGCAAAAGTCCGCAGATCTACCAACTTCCCCGGCGACGGCCAAACGCCGCCCGCATCCGCCTGGGCCAAAAGGCAGCTTGATTCAGGGCGTTATGCCGGAGTTTACCCGCGACAGTTTGGCCTTCATCACGCGTTGCCGCGACTACGGCGACGTGGTGCGCATGCGTTTCCTCTATCAGCGCGTCTACTTTCTTTACCACCCTAATGACATTGAGGAAGTGCTCTCCACCAACGCCAAAAACTTCATCAAGGCGCGCACTTTACGCACGCCGTTCTTCCAGCGGCTCGTCGGCAATGGGTTATTAACCAGTGAAGGCGAAGACTGGCGGCGTCAGCGCCGACTCGCCCAACCTGCATTTCATCGCCAACGGATCAGCGGCTACGGCGATGTGATGGTGGAATACACCGAGCGGTTGATGGCGCATTGGCGTTCGGGTGAGGTGCGCGACATCTATCGCGACATGATGCGCCTCACGCTGGAGATCGCTGCCAAGACGCTCTTCAACGCCGACGTTTCCGGCGATGCCGACAAAGTGGGACAAGTGCTGTCGCGGATGGTGAAACCATTCGCGGCGCAAGCGACAGTCAAATGGATTCTGGACAACCGCTTGCCGACGCGAGCCCACCGCGAATTTTTCGCGGCAGCGAAAGAAATCGATGAGATCGTTTACAGGATCATCGGAGAACGCCGCGCGAGCGGTCGTGACGAAGGAGATCTCCTCTCGATGCTCCTGGCGGCGCACGACGAAGACGATGGCAGCCAGTTGACTGACCGCCAACTGCGCGACGAAGTGATGACCATCTTTCTCGCGGGCCATGAGACCACCGCGCTGACGCTTTCGTGGTGTTGGTATCTGCTGGCTCAAAACCCGGATGCGGAAAAGAAATTCCATGCTGAATTGGATGAGGTGCTCGCTGGCCGGCATCCCACCGTTGCTGACATGTCTCGCCTGAAGTACACCGAGACGATCGCGAAAGAGTCGATGCGCCTTTATCCGCCGGCTTTTGGAGTTGGACGCGAAGCGCTTGCGGAGTGTGAAATTGGTGGTTACCGGGTGCCGGCAGCGGCGCAGGTGTTTATGTTTCAGTGGGCAATGCATCGCGACCCGCGTTACTTTGAAGAGCCGGAACAGTTTCGACCCGACCGCTGGACAGAAGAGTTCACCAACGCCTTGCCGAAGTATGCCTACTTCCCTTTTGGCGGCGGGCCGCGCGCCTGCATTGGAAACTATTTCGCCATGATGGAAATCGTGCTGGCGCTGGCGACCATCGGCCAACGATTCAAATTTTCACTCGCGCCCGATCATGAGGTGAGCTTGCTGCCGGCGATGTCGCTGCGGCCGAAGGATGGGATTAGGCTCATCGTGGAGCAGCGATAAACGCGATCAATTCCACGTTGCTAGCGACTGCACTGTAGGAAGCCGCAGCTCTCATTCTCACCCGGTTTCAACCGGGTGAACGTCTCACCACTGCCCCCCCCGCCAACCGTTTTAACGGTTTTCCTCGTGGCGCCATTCCAAACCGTATCGCCTTACAAATATTTCATACTCCTGTGTAAAACTTCGCTTTCGATGATGCTCCTCCTGACGCGCAATGTAATTTGCAACCCTACTCACATCCGAGTGGGAGACCGAGAAAGCTCCCATAGCCCCGCCCCCAAGCAAATCTGCCCTTGATTAGATGGTTATTATTAATCCAATGCGAAGAGCTACCCTTCAGAAGTTGTATCACCTGTTCGATCGTTAGATTCGTGGGAAGATCAACAAGAGCGTGGGTATGGTCCGCGTTGAAGTAATTGATCTTCATGTAGATGCCCTTACCATGCGAATACTCCAAAAGATTTGCGGACGCTTGCGCCGCTGCTCGCTTGTCGAGCATTGGTTCGCGACGAAGAGTCTCCCAGATGAGATGGAGCCAGCAACGATAGTGAGAATGGGTTGACATGGAAGTAGCTTCCTTTCGCTTTGGTCTTGAAGAGACAGCGTAATAGTGAGGCTTAAGAAAATCGGATGGAAGCGAAACCGTTGAAACGGTTAAGTCAAATAGTTGCCAGGCCTCTTGCACCCGGCTGAAGCCGTGTGTGAATCAGAGAAAGGAAGTCGGCAGAGATTTAGCTCAAGGTTCCCGGCGAACTATTGAGCCAACCAACTGGTAACTCTTGTCGAACAATTCAGTTTTATTGGCGCGGGCTAAGGCTGCAGGCCGCATATGGCCTGAGCTCGCCGAGATGCAAAACGCCAAGCGCATTGAGCATGAGACCGCGCCGGTTGCGGCAGAATCTCGGTTACGCCATCGCGGCGCCGATTCGCGTCCATTCTTCGAGCGTCAGCGTTTCCGCGCGGCGCTGCAAGTCAACCTCCGCCTGACAAAGCACGATGCTGGCGCCGCCATGCGCCTTCACAAT
>JANMVC010000645.1:0-2785 GCA_031392315.1 Pyrinomonadaceae bacterium
CAAACGACCGTTGGCGTATTTCACTTACGTGCCGCATCACGCCGCGGCTGAGCAGCGGGTAGAACAACTGTTTACCACTCGCGGCCACGTCCCAATCAACGGCTTCGAACTCTCGACTCGCTTCCCGTTTGGCTTCTTTCGTTTTCGCCGGCGCCTGAGCGCGCGAAACGTGGACATCGTGGTTTATCCCAAGCCGGAGCCGGTGGGAGACGAACTTCATCTGCTGCCAATGTATGCGGGCCACATTGCGTCGTCGCGGCGCGGCGTGGGCCAGGATCTGTTTTCTTTGCGCAACTACCAGGCGCGCGACGATCTGCGCCATATCGATTGGAAGGCGACCGCGCGTGCACGCAACTTGATGGTGCGTGAATTCACGGCTGATGATGAGCGCCGCATCACGATTGTGCTCGATACGAGAGAGCTGCCTGATCCCGATCTGGAAACGTTCCAGCAGCGTTTTGAAGCGGGAGTGGTGCAGACAGCTTCATTACTGAAGCACTTCATCGACGAACGCGCGGAGGTGCGGTTGGCGCTCGGCGAAGACATCGGAAACTACGGCAGTGGACTCGGTCATCTCTTTTCCGGGTTGCGCCGGCTGGCGGTGGTCTCACCGCAGCAAGAACAGGACTCCGAGCAGTTTACGTCAGCGATGGATTTCGGCAACGTGAAGGACGAAAGCCTGGTTGATGAGGATTACGCTATTGTCCTGACGACCGCGCCACCCGGCACGATCCCAGCGAAGATTTGGCGCGCGGCCCACGTCATCTATGTTTGAGAGTTATTCCAACTGCCCCAGCCTTCAGGTCAATAAAACCTGAGGCGCAACAGGTGCAGTTAGTGCTAGACTACACACCTTGCCATTCCCCTCTCGATTTACAACATCGCATCATCTTCCGAGGAAAGCGACTTGACGTCCAACGCATCTACGTCCGCGCGCGCAATCGAACCATCAAGCTATTCAGCCGCTACGCTCCGCATCATCGCGGCGTGTTTCATTCTTTCTGGCGCGACCGGATTGATTTACGAAGTGCTCTGGGCTCGGATGCTGGGCTTGGTGTTTGGCGCGACCACGCTGGCGGTGAGCACAGTGTTGGCTGCCTTCATGGGAGGCCTTGCGCTGGGCAGCGCCGTGGCCGGGCGATGGGCTGGGAGGGTGCGCCGCCCGGTGCGCGCGTATGGCTTGCTCGAAATCGGCATTGCGATTTACGCCCTGGCAGTGCCGCTGCTGTTCAGCGTGGTCGATAATCTCTACGCGATTATATGGCAGCACTTCAATCCCAGCTTCTTTGTCTTTAGTTCGCTCCGCTTCCTGCTTTCGTGTTTGATGTTGCTGGTTCCCACGACGCTGATGGGCGCCACGCTGCCGCTGCTGACCGCAGCGTTGACGCGTTCCGACAATCCAAATTCAAAGTCGGCTACTTCAGTCACCCGCCTTTACACACGCAATCTCGTCGGCGCTATTTGCGGCAGTCTGGCGGCAGGATTTCTTTTGTTACCGATCCTCGGTGTGCGGGCGACAATCTACGCGGCATCGCTAATCAACATTGTCATCGGGATCATCGCAGTCTTTGCCGACCGTCCCCGCGAAGCCGAAGCGGCCGGCTCAACAGATAATCCATCGGGGCCGCCAGTCTCTGTCGAAACCAAACCAGCCCGCGCGGAAAACGATTTCAGCGGAAACAGCTTCTGGCTGTTCGCGGCCTTCGTTTCCGGATTCGTAACGATCAGTACTCAAGTCGCATGGACTCGCATCCTCTCGATGATCATCGGTTCCAGCACGTACGCCTTCAGCATCGCGGTCGCCTTGTTTCTGCTCGGGTTATCCGCCGGGGCTTTCCTGGTCGGCCGCCTAAACCTCGGGCGCGGTCTGCGCGAGACCATGGTGAAGATCGAAGTGCTGACGGCGCTAAGTCTAATTCTGAGCCTGGCGGTAGTGAACCGGATTCCGGATGTTCTAATCACCGCCGGCATCAATCTTAAGATCGGCAGTTGGGCGGGCTTGCTGGCGCTGCAAGTTTTCTCGGTCGCGTTGTTGGTGTTGCTGCCTGCTTTTCTGATGGGCACTGTCATGCCGCTCGTACTCGTCTGGACCGGCAGTCGCCCGGGAAGGGACGCAGTAAGACTTGTCGGACGGAGCTATGCCGTAAATACCCTCGGCGCCATTGCCGGCGCGTTTGCTGCCGGCTTTTTTCTGATTCCCAGGATCAGCACTCGCTTCACGATTATTGTTGCGGCCTCGCTCTGCGTGGTGGTTGCCGCAGCGGCTTACCGGCCTCCCGCCGCAGCCAGGGATAAGGAGCTGAGGCGGGGACTGGCAGCGGGGTGCGCAGCAGCGCTGATCGTGCTGATGTTTATTTTTGCTCCGCGGATGAACCTGGCGGATCTGTCCGTCGGCGCTTTCGACAGCTTGATGCGCGTGATTGCCCAAACCAGAGGTGAGGCCACCGAAGACGCGAGCCGCCGCCCCGGCCCAGCAATTCATTCGCTGCTGATGTACGAAGAAGGTCCTACCTCGACTGTCTCAGTGCGCCAGGATTGGGACATCATCTCGATGGCCATCAACGGTCGCACCAATGCTTCTGACCGCGAAGATATGCCGACGCAGGTGATGCTGGGCCAATTGCCTTTGCTGCTTGCGCCAAACACGCGGAATGCTTTGGTGGTGGGCTATGCCACAGGAGTGACGGCTGGCGCGATCTTGCAGTCGCCAATTGAGAGCCTGGAATGCGTGGAACTTGAACCGGCGACGATCCGCGGGTCGCGTTTCTTCGAGCACGTAAACAAC
>JANMVC010000040.1:0-3321 GCA_031392315.1 Pyrinomonadaceae bacterium
CTGACGACCCGGCCTTCGCCATGCGCCTCCAACTGCAAACCCAATTGCGCGCAGGCGCGCGCTACATCGCGCACGCTCCGACCGCGCAGATCTGGCATCAAGATCGCTTTGCTCGTCGCCACGGCATAAACAATTTCACCGCCGCGGCTATCTCGCGCAGAAGCTTTCGGCATCGTGGCCGCACGTGTCTCCTCGACGCGCGTTACCTCATCTCGCGCTTTGGAAACCTCTTCAGGAGTTCTTGTCTCGGTGGCGATCAGTTCGATGGGCGCTTTGAAATCCGTGTCTGGCATCACGCCCATCTCCGGCAGAATTCGTTCAGCGATCTCGCGAAAGATTGGCGCGGCCACATCGCCGCCGTGATAAGCGCCTGACGGCTCGTCGACCACCACCACGATCACCACCGCCGGATTGTTAACCGGAGCGAAACCCACAAACGAGGCGACGTGCTTGGTGGTTGAATAAGTTTTGGTAACCGGATCGATCTTCTGAGCCGTGCCCGTCTTGCCCGCTGCCGTATAGCCGTCCAGTTGGGCCTTCTTTGCTGTCCCGTTGAGCGTTACGCCTTCGAGCATTCCTCGCAACGCGCCGGCAGTTTCCCGGCTAATCACCGGCCGGCGCTCCGGAGTCGATCGATAGGTGGTCGAGCCGGCTGCGTTTCTGATTTCGCGCACCAGGTGCGGAGCAACGCGCACACCGTCATTCGCCAAAGCTCCAAATGCGCCCGCCATCTGGAGCGGGGTCACACCGATTTCCTGGCCTATAGCAATCGAGCCGATTGACGAAGCCTGCCAACGCGAAACTGGACGAAGCAACCCGGCGGTTTCACCGGGCAGTTCAACTCCAGTTCGCGAACCAAACCCAAAACTCTTGATGTATTCGTACATCGTCTGATCACCAACGCGAATGCCGAGTTTGATCGCGGCCACATTGCTTGATTTTGCCAGCGCGTCGGTAATGGTCAGGTCCCCAAACGGATGATGATCGCGGATAACTCGCTTGGCCACGGTGATCGATCCCATTTGGCAGTCGATATGATCGTCTGGCTTGGCCAGCCCTTTCTCGATGGCGGCGGAGAAGGCGACGATTTTGAAAGTTGACCCCGGCTCGTAAATATTTTGCAGCGCCCAGTTGGAACGCGCTGCCGGCGTGGCGGCGCCGACATCGTTTGGATCAAACGTGGGCGCATTCGCGAGGGCGAGGATTTCGCCCGTCTTGGGATCGAGCACAATCGCGGTGCCCGACTTCGCGTTTGACTGGGTAATTGCCGAAGTCAATGCGGCTTCAGCGTGATATTGAATCGACTGATCGATCGTCAGAACTAAGGTCTGCCCAGCCTGGGCGGGAATCTCTGAACTTTCATACGCGGTGCCGAGCGAGTCGCGCTCCATGAAGAGCCTGCCGGGTTCTCCGGTAATTTTTTCGTTATAGACCTGTTCAATTCCGGCCAGCCCAACGCCATCAAGGCCAACGAACCCGAGCACGTGGGCCGCCAAGGATCCGTTTGGGTAGTAGCGCTTCGGCTCCTTGATCAACCGGATTCCCGGCAACTTCATGGCCTCGATCTGCCGCGCCTGCTCGAGTTCAATGCGCCGGGCAATCCAAAGGAAGCGACGTCCTTTCTGTTTCGCTTCGTCCATCTGATTGAAAAGGGCCTTGCCGTCTAATTTCAAAACAGATGAAAGCAGTGACGCCGCACATTCCAGCTTTTCAGTCTTCACCGCCGCGGTCGGCTCTTGCTCGTTTTTCTTTAACGGCTTGGAATCGAATTCAACGGGGTCAAATGAGATGGAATTGGTGTCGATGCTGCGCGCGAGTTCGCGGCCCTGGCGATCGAGCAGCAGGCCTCGCGCCGGAGCAGTTTCAATAGCAGCCTGCTGCTGCCTCTGGGCGCGTTCGACCAAGCTCTCATGCCGAGAAACCTGCAGGTAGACCAGCTTGGCGCTGATTGCGAGCATCCAGAAAACTACGAAAGCCGCAACAAAAAGCGTGCGGCGAATCGAAACGTCGGACTGTGACTCTGATTGAGCAGGACGGCGCGCCATCATTCCCTGGAGGTATCCCTTCTTTCAAACAAAACGAGGGGAAGATCATTCGCCTCGATTAGCGGCGACTCTGGACTTCTGGTCTCAAATCTCAACACTGTGAATCGAACTCTCAAATCTCAAACGCGCAGCCGCTAGTTGCCGGCGCTGGAGCGTTGAAATGAAACGGAAGGATTAAGCAGTGCCGGGGCGAGCGGCTGTTGGCTGCGACTGCTGGCCTTCTGGGTTCCCATCTGATTCGCCAATAGAGGTTTCAAGCCCAACCCGATCCCTTCGGACTGGAGCCGGGCCGGCGCATAGGCTTGCTGTTTCTGGAGCAACAAAAGTTGCTGCTCCTCCAGCAGCCGGGCGCGTTCCTGACGAAGCGATTCGCTCCGATAGCCATACTGCACGGCCGCGAAGTGTTGCCGCGCAGCAAACACAAAACCGCTGGCCAGCAACAGGCCGCAAAACAGTAAGAGCGCGAGACGGGAAAGAGCGCTGGCGTCGCGGTCGCGATGAATCGTGGCGTTGTGCTGCTTCGAGGGAACTCTTTTCATGGGGAACTCCGGGTCTTTGTTGTGTGTTAGGAGCTAATCAACTTGCGACAAGCGCGCAATTTTGCACTGCGAGATCGGGGATTCGTGTCAATCTCATCCTGGTCCGGTGTCACCGGACGCTTAGTTAACAATTCGACGGCTCGTCGGGCTCCACACGTGCAAACGTCCATTCGACCCCGGCATTGGCAGTAGCCCGACAAGCGTCGCAGCTCCTGCTTCATGATCCGATCTTCCAGCGAATGAAAACTGATTACGGCGAAGCGTCCGTCAGGTTGTAAAAGATCAACTGCTGTCTGGACGAACTGTACTAATCCTTCAAGCTCGTGATTTACCGCGATGCGTAATGCCTGGAAAGTTCGCGTAGCCGGGTGGATTTGCCAGCGTTTCTTTTTTCCGGCCGCACGCGCCACCAAATCGGCTAACTGCGTCGTCGTCGTGATCGGCTGCCCTTGCTCGCGATGCTCAACTATCCATTTGGCGATGCGTCGTGAGTTTCGCTCGTCACCGTATTCAAAAATTATTCGGGCCAGCTCCTCTTCCGGTAGTTCGAGCAGAAGATCCGCGGCTGTTGCTTCGCCGCTGTCAGGATCCATCCGCATGTCCAGCGGCGCGTCGAAGCGAAAACTGAAACCCCTTGCCGGAGAGTCAAACTGAAGAGACGAGACACCGAGATCGGCTAGCACCCCAGCCGCGTCGCTCTCGCCAAGTTCTGTCAAAACATCAACTATGTTCTTGTA
>JANMVC010000046.1:0-5289 GCA_031392315.1 Pyrinomonadaceae bacterium
ACCTGTCCTTTCGTTACCCGAGTGCAACACCTGGCCGAGCGCGCCGCGAAAGACGGACGCGACGTGGTCGTCGCAGGGAATCCGGATCATCCCGAGATGATCGGAGTTGTGGGTTACGCGCCCGAGAATACTTACGTGGTGCGCGACGCGAATGAAGTCGCGTTGTTGCCGCAACTGCGTTCGCCGCTGGTAGTTTCGCAAACGACGATTAAGCTAACGACATTTCTCGAAGTAGCCGAGGCGGTGCGCGCCAAGGCAGATGCCGAGCCCCAAGTAGTAAACACAATATGTTCGGCCACCCGCGACCGGCAGGATGCCGCGCGAGCGCTGGCGGGGCAGGTCGATGTGTTTTATGTGATTGGCGGACGCCATTCCTCAAACAGCGTCAAGTTGTTGGCGGTTTGTCAGGAGCAATGTCAAGACAGTTTCCTAATCGAGACGCCCGCGGAAATAAATCCCGCGCACCTCGGAAACGCGAAGCGAGTCGGCGTAACTGCCGGAGCCTCAACTCCAAACTGGCTGATTGATCAGGTGGTGGCGCGGCTGCACGAGATTGGTGAGAAGGCCGCTGCTTAGGAGTTTATCCACAGATTACGCAGATTTCACTGATTCAAACCAAACATAAGACTTAGGCCTCAACGTCGTCCCGGTTAAGACAACGTTGAGGCCTTATTGCTTTCTTTGAATCTGCGTAATCTGCGGATTGATCTCAGGCTTACAGATCGTCCTGGTTCATGTTGATCTGGTTCAGCGCATTGACAATCTGGCGCGCTTCCTCTGAACCATAGTCCACCGCCTGCCGCCGGAGCGCGTCGCGGGCAATCTCCGAATCCACTGGATCACTCAGCAGTCCAATCAGAACCTGCGTAGGAAACTGTGCGAGGGCTTCGCTTGAAAGCGCCCTGACCACCACATCCTGGGAGCGGACGAGCTCGCAGATTTCGCTGGGCGCAAATTGGGTCAGCGAGTCGGCCAGCAAGTCGATGCGATGGTAGTCGCGTTGCTTGTCAGCGCGGCGAACTAGTTGGGCGAAAACGTCGGCCGAGCGGCTCTTCTCCTGAAGGACAGCAGCGCAAGTATCGGCAATCCGGCGAAGCTCCACGCCTTTGCCGTCGTCCGTCGCTGCGCCCGTTTCCAAAGCGCGTTCATCGAGCGCGGTCAACAGACGGCTCAACTCGTGATCGGCGCGAGCGTCGTAAGGTGCATTAGGATTCGTGCGCGGCGTGGCCGCAGCGAGATTAGGTGACTGCAGGGCGCGTTCGACGAGCCCGCGAGTGGTGGGCCGAAGTTCGGACCAGACACTGGCAAGCCGTCCACCAAAATCTTCAATCATTAATGACAACGCGCTGAAATCTCCTGCTTTGACTTGATACTGCTGGAAAACAATCGGCGTACTATACGCGATGCCTTGCAGAATTGCGAGAACGCCTCAGAACCCGGCTGAGTATAGCGTGCTAGTTGGTTGAGGCGAGGAAAAAGATGGGCTGGTCAGACTGAGTCGCTGACCAGATTGTGGTCCTTGATCTCAACAATCGTCGGAAACGGTATCTTGACGATCTCCCCGCCCGCACACTCAATTTTGACGCTGGGCGTCGTTAGGGCCTGCGTCGTTTTCATGCTTTTGACGGTGCCACGGACCCGCTGGCCATCGGCGGTCACGACCTCGATGTTGTCTTTGCCGTAGAGCGGTTGCAGGGCCGCGAGGGCTTTAGTTACTTCCACGTTGATATTTCCTTCTGTTCCCCGCCCGGTCAGGATCGGTGAACTCTTAATTCAAGCTTCTAACGATAGTGCACGGTTAGTGGCGTTATGTCGAATCGGGCAGATTCGCAAATGCCACTTGATGAGACTAGTTGACGGTAGTCGAGGTGCATTCCCTGTGCCAACCTTGCTCCAGCCAGGTTCCATCGCCGGCGGCCCTGGTCATTCCAAATCTGGCAGCCGGCAGGGCGACGTCAGGATGATTGAGCAGCGCCGAACCACCATCGATGCAACCGGACAGCTCCATCCGGCGTATAGACAACTGCTATTATTCTCTGGTAGAAGCGATCAAATCACCCGGATTAGTATTAAAACCGAGAGCCTCTTATGAACCCCGAATTGGATCCATCGGTAACAAATTGTGGAAACTGCCGCGCGCCGATGCCGAGTGGTTTGAGGTTCTGCCGCAACTGCGGTTTCCGGCTTGGCGAGGGCTCCGCGGAATACACCGAGACAGTCCGTTTTCAGGACGTTCCGGCCGGGACCCTGGGCCGGAATAGTCCAGCGGGCTCGGGCGCTCCGCTGGGATTCTCCGGTGGCCCGATGGCCATTTCTCCCGGTGGGCCGATCAAGAAGCGGCGTCGCATGAGCGGGATGTCCTGGTTGTTTATTGGACTGCTGGTCTTCTTCGTGGCCGCGGCTGCCTTCACTGCGATCGTCAGGCCGTCTCGCAGTCCACGCATCAACGTGCAGTTTGGCGATGCTCCGGCTGCACCGGTTTCGTTTGTCGGAGTGGACAACTTTGACACGACTGACGGCGGCGTCACCTTTGATAACGTCGAACCACCCGGTTCACCCGCTGACAAGGCCGGACTCGTGGGCGGCGACGTCATCACTTCTTTCGATGGCCGAGTGGTGAAGACTGACGACGAGGTGTCAGATATTTTGAGAGAAACTCCGATCGGGAAAACAGTTGATGTGGTCTTCATCCGCGATGGCGCCGCGCAGACTGTGAAGCTGACGACGATTTCGAGAGCTGAGGGCGAGCGGCTGGAAGAGGTTTTTGATAGCCGTCCGACAGGAATAGGGGTTTTCGGGTATGAGGACGGCGAGGCGAAACGTGTGCCTATTCCTGACAGTAATTTGTTTGGAGTTCGCCTGGGCGAGATAAACCCAAATTTGCCGGCTGACATTGCGGGGGTGAAAGAGGGAGACATCGTAATCTCTTTTGACGATATTCCGATTCGAACTCCAGAGGAATTTTTGTCGCGA
The DNA here is from genome assembly GCA_031392315.1 of Pyrinomonadaceae bacterium. Lineage (GTDB taxonomy): Bacteria > Acidobacteriota > Blastocatellia > Pyrinomonadales > Pyrinomonadaceae > PSRF01. The sequence goes on from JANMVC010000046.1 coordinate 2,974, forward strand.
GTCAGGCGCGCACTGCCGTATAGCACCATCAAGTTGGGGGTCATGCGAGGCCAGGAAAAACTGGAGATTCCAGTGAAGATGGGTAAGAGAGGGTGACGAACAGCGAAGGGTGAAGCGTGAAGCGCGAGGATCGAAGATTCACTTCACTCTTCGCTCTTCACGCTTCTCTCTTCACGCTTTACTCCCCCCACATGTTCTCGCAAGCGGGCTTCCATTTCGCGGCGCATTTCTTCCCGCTGTTCTTCCGTTTCATCAGGTTCAAAAGTCTCGAAGAGGGCGAAGGGACTTTCGGCGATTAGTCGCAGCTCCCAAGCTTCCCGCTGGTTGTGCGATGGCCGCGAAAACCACAAACCATCAACCGCAGACTCTTCCAGTTGCACCGTCCCCAACGGTGTGTGGCTCCGCTCGAGTTCAGCCCGAGTTTCCGGTCGCAATAGGAAGCGCCGCAGATCCCACCCATGTTTCCGGTAGGTTGCGACAATTTCCCTAATGAGATCGTTTACGGGCACTTAATATTTTCCAGGGTTAACCAAAAGTATACGCGTAATCGAAGCATAGGCGCATGTTTGCCTAATTTGACCGCGACAAGGTGGGCCACTATCATCGCGCCTGCCCGACAGAACCAGGGTTTGGTCGTCTACGGAAAGAAGCTGATGTGGCCCCAATCAAACGACCGGTAGAAGTTTGGCAGATCAGTTGGTCGGCGTTGATAGTTCTATTATCCGTTCTGCTCGGCGTTTCGGCGACGCAAGCGCAAGCCAAACTCGCTGAGCGTACGGATGTTTTGTCGGCAAGCAGAGTGCTGAAAAGTTTGGGGACAGATTCAGTGACGATGACCAATCTTAACGAACAAAAAGACCCGCCCGCATCGTTTTATGATGCACTGCGCATGGCGCTCAAGAAACGTAAGACCACTCTGGAAGGCATTTGTCCGCAACAGGATTTAGTTTCGCGGCGCATCCTCGAAGAGTATGGCGCGATCTTTATCGCCACCAGGAAAGTGAAGACACCGCCCGTTTGCGTTTTCACCAGCGAAGAGCAGGTAACCAGGTTTCAGGACGAAGCCGACTACGTAACCGAATTTGTTTCTTACGCAGACATCGAGTTGCAGCCCGAGGCGATGAAGGGCTTGCTGAAAGCTCGCGAAGAAGCGCTTAAGGAAGGATTGGATATTACCCCGCGCGACGGAGCCGAAGCTGCCCGCCGCTCTTTTGAAGACAGCCTGCAGCTCTGGGATACACGTTTTCTCCCGGCCCTGGACCATTGGCTGGCCCAGGGAAGGCTGACCCATGAGCAGGTGACGCGCTTGAAGAATTTGCCATTGCGCGCCCAGGTGGCGGAAGTGTTGGAACTGGAAAAGACCGGGATTTATTTCAGCAAAGATTTGTCAAAGTCGATCCTCTATTCGATCGCCGCGCCCGGTGCATCGCAACACATCGCCATGCTCGCTTTCGACGTCAACGAGTTTGCCAACTCGCGCGTGCGCGAAATTCTGGCGAAGCACGGCTGGTTTCAGACAGTGCTTAGCGATCTGCCGCATTTCACGTTTCTCGGCTTAAAAGAAAAAGACCTGCCCAAGCATGGATTGAAGAGTGTCGAAGTCGACGGCCAGACATTCTGGATCCCCAACATCCCCCAATGAAGAACCCCCCGTCAGCCATGGCAACAAGATTGGTTGAGCGTTCGAGAGCGCGTTGTGAGTCGGCTCAGTAGCGCCAAACGAAATGCCAGAGATTTTGTTAGAATGGATCCCTGTGTTTGCAAGGAAGTTTCTTGACAACTAAACGCTGCGGGGCGTAGGTTCGAGGCCGCCTAAGATTTCAACCTGTCTCGGGAGTCCTGGTCCAGCAAAGCCTCTCACCCTGATTCACGCGTCTTCCATACCAGGCGGTCAACCAGAATGGAGCAAAGCAGAACCAATGAACAGATATGTTGCTCGTTTAACTCTCATAATGCTGGTCGGGGCATCGTTAATCTTCGCCATTTGGATAGCGAATAGCAGTGCCCAGAATCAGCAAAAGGACCGGACTGTAGTAAGGAAGCCTTGGCCTATCGAACCTGTAAAAGTTATCTCTGTTAAGACGAAGAACAAAGAAAAAATTGAGATAGGTAGAACCTTTGATGAGGAAGACGACTGGCTCGATGGTTTCACGGTCACCGTTCTCAATAACTCCGATAAGACCGTCACCGTGATGGAGATTGAGCTAGTTTTCCGCAGAGAGCCGGGCGACACCAGGCCACCGTTTGCCATGCCGCTGCATTTTGGCCCCAGCCCTGATGGTCCTGAATATATCCATCGAGATCCAAAGAAGGTAA
>JANMVC010000055.1:0-11129 GCA_031392315.1 Pyrinomonadaceae bacterium
GCTGGTCAGCTCCATGATCCTAAACGCCGCCACCGGCGCCGACACGCTGAATCGCCGGCCCGGCATGGCCGGCGCCGCATTCTATGGATTGCTGCAGTCGCCCGTGCTCGGCACGTCGTTTTACAACGTGATGGCCAGCGAACGCAGCATTCGCGACTACGCGCGGGACAATCTTTTTTACGATCACAAGCGCGTCACCGACCGCTTCGTCACCAATCTCTACGCCACCAGTCATCAGCAAGGCGCGCAGCATGCGATCGCCGCATTTCTTTCGGGCTACCTCAACACCGACACCCGCGCGCCGTTCGCACGATTGACCCAGCCGTCGATTTTGGTTTGGGGTAAACAGGATCCGACCCTGCCGGTGGACCAGGGCGAGTCGCTGCTGAACCTGAATCCGCGCGCGCGTTTGGAAGTGTTTGACTACTGCCGGATGATGCCCGAACAGGAGCATCCTGAAAAGTTTAACGCTCTCGTCCGCGAAGCCTTAACGGCGCGCTCTCTAGCTGCTTCCGAATCGTTTTAACTGTTGCCGGAAAACAGGTGTTCAGAGTACAAGCTTTAGCTTGCTGTATCGGAAGAACAACCTGAACGTCGTACTCTAAACACCTGTGGACGTTTCTGGAAGACGGTTTGTTTCCTAATGACTGAAAAGAAGAAAGTATCGCTTTCCACCGCCTGGCGCGACGCGAAGGAACTGATTTGGATCCATCGCTATCGCCTTGCCCTGGGGCTGTTCCTGATGCTCGTCAACCGGCTGGTCGGCTTGGTCCTGCCGGCAAGTTCGAAATTCCTGATCGACGAAGTCATTATCAAGCAACGCGGCGAGTTGCTCTTGACCCTGGCCCTGGCGGCCGGCGCTGCCACTCTGATTCAGGCTGTTAGTTCGTTCATGCTTTCGCAAGTGCTCGGCGTCGCCGCCCAACGCGCAATCACCGAAATGCGCAAGAGTGTGCAGGAGCACATCGCGCGTTTGCCAGTCCAATATTTTGATTCGACGCAAACTGGAATTCTCATTTCCCGCATCATGACCGACGCGGAAGGGATTAGAAATCTTGTCGGCACCGGACTGGTCCAACTGGTCGGCAGCCTGGTCACCGCTTCCATCGCGCTTTGCGTGCTGTTTTATTTGAACTGGAGCCTGACGCTGATCACCCTGGTGGCGCTCGGCATTTTCGGCGCCTGCATGGCGGTGGCTTTCCGGCGGCTGAGGCCGCTTTTCCGTGAACGCGGGCAGATCAACGCCGAAGTTACCGGACGACTCGCCGAATCGCTCGGCGGCATCCGCATCGTCAAAGCTTATTCCGCTGAGAAACGCGAGGAGCTCGTCTTCGCGCGCGGCGCGCATCGGTTGTTTCGCAACGTCGCACGTTCGATGACTGGCGTATCAACAGTGACAGCGTTCTCCACCGTCATCGTCGGTTGCATCGGCGTGATTCTGATTATGGTCGGAGGGCGTTCGATTTTGAATGGTCAAATGACGCTGGGCGACTTTTTCATGTACATGATTTTCACCGGGCTGGTTGCCGCGCCTTTGGTTGAGATCGCCTCAATTGGAACGCAAATCACTGAGGCCTTCGCCGGGCTCGATCGCATCCGCGAAATCAAACGGATGGCGACTGAAGACGCCGACGAAGAAGGGCGTGATCCGTTTGCCACGATTCGAGGCGAAATAACTTTCGACGACGTCAGCTTTGAATACAACGAGAGCGTGCCCGTGCTCAAGCATGTTTCGTTTCGCGCGCCGGCGGGTTCCACCACCGCGCTGGTAGGCTCCAGCGGTTCCGGAAAAAGCACGCTGATTAGTCTGGTGATGGCCTTCAATCGACCGCTGTCTGGTCGAGTAACCGTCGATGACCGCGACCTGGCTTCAATTCGCTTGCGGGATTATCGAACGCAACTCGGCGTGGTCTTGCAGGACAACTTTCTTTTTGACGGCACTATCGCGGAAAACATTTCCTTCGCGCATCCCCATGCGACCCGCCAGCAGGTCGAGGCCGCCGGACGCATCGCCCACTGCGAAGAGTTTGTCAGTGGCTTCACCGATGGCTACGACACGATTGTCGGCGAACGGGGTGTGAAATTATCGGGCGGACAGCGCCAGCGCGTGGCCATCGCGCGCGCGATTCTGGCGGAACCAAAGATACTGATCCTCGATGAGGCGACGTCGAGCCTGGACAGCGAAAGTGAGGCGCTCATACAGGACGGACTTCAATCGTTGCGGCGCGGCCGCACCACTTTCGTCATCGCGCATCGCCTGTCTACCATTCGCAGTGCGGATCAGATTCTGGTGCTTGAAGGCGGTGAAATAGTCGAGCGCGGCACCCACGAAGAACTGCTAATTGTTGACGGTCGCTACAAACAGCTCTACGACAAGCAGTATCACTTCGAGCGGAATCAGTTCATAAACCCAGGCGAGGATTTCACTCCGGAACCGGCGAAGGCATTGGCGTCGGCGAGGTCGCCGGCCGCGGATACAAATCTTTGAAATACTTAAGTGGTTCAGAGTTCTCTAAACCACTACTTTCCCCAAGGAGACAAACATGGCAGCCCCTAACCAAAGTTACGCTAAACACACGCGCTGGCATCCGCCCTTCCATTTCCTTCTCATGCCGGTGCTGATAATCAACTTCATCTGGTCCATCGTCCTGTGTTATCAGTCTCCGGGCTGGACACAGCGTTGGTGGGTGGTGGTTTCCCTGGCTTTAGTCTTGATGGGTTTCCTAATCAGGCTTAATTCGCTGAAAGTCCAGGACCGTCTGATTCGGCTCGAAGAACAGCTTCGCTGCCAACGGATCTTGTCCCCCGAGCTTTGCCAGCGCGCGGGCGACCTGCGAGTGGGGCAATACATCGCCCTGCGCTTCGCTCCAGACGATGAGCTCGAAGGATTGGTTAGTGAAATAGTGGAAGGGCGGCTCACCACACCGGCGGAGATCAAGCGGGCAATTAAGAACTGGCGGGCGGACTATTTTCGCGTTTGATGTGGGCGCGGGTATCTGGTTTGTCGGGCATCATTGCGTGAGGCGCGCTGCTGCTCGATCAGGCTAGCGGTTTGGTTTCTTGCGGGCTTTCACGTCGCTGTGGACGATGTTAAAGACGAGGCCCAGACCGCCGAGGGCGGCGACGAGGAAAAAGATCATCGGCAAAGCCGGGTAGCCGAGAATCCGAAACGAAGTCTCAACCCGCATCAGCATTGCTGCGCCGACAATCAACGCCGCCAGGATTAGGCCTAGCGTGATGCGGTTGGCAACTTTCTGAAATCCCTCCACCAGCATCTTTTCATCGATACTGTCTACATTTACTTTGAGTTCGTTGTTCCCCACCGTGTCCAGAATCTTATTGATGCGACTGGGCAGTTTCTCCGCAAACTCCTTCAACTCAACCACGCCGCCGATCAAATTCATCGGGTTGATAGTCTTCATCAGGTTGCGCTGCAGGATTTCCGTGGCCCGCTGGCGAATCACGGTCGTCGGTTCGAAGTTTGGATCGAGCGCGTAGACCACACGGTCGAGATTGAGCAACGCCTTCGCGACCATGGTGAACTCCTGCGGCAGCCGGAACCAGCAGTCAGCAGAAATCTTCGTTATCTCCAACACTACCTGGCCGGAATTGAGCCGCGCCACGCTCGCGCCTGAGTGTTCGGCCACCAGCTCGGCCACGCGGTTGATAAATTCCGTTTTCATAAAGCCAGACTTCGGCTCGCCCATGCGGATGGTGATCTCCGCCGCGTCTTCGCCCTTCCCTTCGCTGATTGCCAACAGCAATCGCAGCAGGTGGTCCTGGAGACCCGGCTGGAGGCGCGTCACCATCCCCAGATCCAATATCGCGATCTGATCTTCGTCAGTCAGAAACACATTGCCCGGATGCGGATCGGCGTGAACAAAACCATCGATGAGTATTTGCTTCAGATAAGCGCGAAACAGTTCGCGGGCCAGGCCGCCGCCGTCGAGGTCCATCAGGCGCAGCGGACTCAAGTTGGTAATTTTCTTGCCAGGGATGTAGTCCATCGTGAGCACGCGCGAGGTAGTGAAGTCGTCGATGGGTTGAGGAATGACCAACTTATCAAACTCGCGCAGATTTTCGGCAAGCGTGACCAGACTGTTTGCTTCTACTTTGAAATCCAGCTCGCGCAGCAGGCTGCGGCGGAAGCCGAGCAACATATTGCCAAACTCGTAACGCTTGCCTATTTCAGTATGCGTATCGAGAAACTCGGCAATGTCGTTGAGCGATTCCAGGTCTTCAATAATCTGTTCGCGAATGCCGGGTCGTTGGACTTTGACTACGACAGCGCGACCGTCGCGCATGTGTGCAAGGTGAACTTGCGCCAGCGAGGCGGCGGCGAGTGGTTCGGGATCGAAGTCGGCGAAGGCCTTTGAGATCCTGACGCCAATTTCGCTGGCGACGATCTTGTCCACTTCCTCGTACGAGAAAGGCTCGACGCTGTCCTGCAAACGCGACAAGGCTTCCAGATAAGGTGTGGGCAACAAATCTGCGCGGGTCGAGAGCAGTTGGCCCTGCTTGATGAAGGCGGGCCCGAGTTTCTCCAAATCGGCAGCGAGTTCTTCGGCTTCGGGCCGGGTTTCGGCGAGCGCTTGTTCGTCGAGTTCAAGGCTGTCTTCCAGACCGGCCTGCTTGACCAGGTCGCTGCGCCCATACTTGGCGAGGAGCAGGGCGACGTCTTTGTAACGCTTCAGGCGTTCGGTTTTCAGCGAAAGCATTGACTGATTCCTTTGCGTGGCGTCGGTTCCGGCTTTATAGTCCAGGTCCGAAGGACCGTTAGTTAGTAGCCCCGTCCGTAAGGGCGGGGACAGTCACCAAAACTGATGGACGAGGCCCGAAGTGCCGGCACTCGTGACGCACCTACGGCGCTCTCTGACTAATTGGCTTTTCTACCACGCTCTGACGAGCGTGGCTACTAGCTGGCGGTCCTTCGGACCTCAGGAAGCTTGCTCCGGCGGGAGCTAACGTCTATGCTTCGGTATTGTTTGTAAAGTAGCTATTTGCCATAAGTTTGTCGGAGATTTGTTACCGGGAGGTCGAAAATGATCAAGAAATCGTTATCGCTGTTTTTGCTGCTGGGCGCGTTCGCCGTCTCGACCCTTGCGCAGCAGCCCGCCACACCCGCCCCAGCGGCAAGTCCAGCGCCGCCGCCGGTTGCAATAAAGACGCACCTGAAAGTCGGAGACAAGGCACCGGACTTTTCGCTCCGCGCGACGGACGGCAAGACCTACAAGCTAAGCGACTTCAAAGGCAAGAAGAACGTCGTCCTCGCCGCTTATGTGCTGGCGTTCACCGGTGGTTGAACGAAGGAAATGCAGGCGTACCAGGCTGGTATCGCCAAATTCGAAGCAACTGACACGCAGGTTTTTGGCTTGAGTGTAGACAGCGTTCCTGCCAACCGTGAGTTTGCCAAGCAGATTGGGGTCACGTTTCCGCTATTGAGCGACTTCAAACGGACCGTGGTGAAAGACTACGGAATTTTCAACGAAGAGTATGGCTTCGGCAATCGCGCCACGTTTGTGATCGACAAAGCGGGCGTCATTCAGCACATCGACCAGGGAAACACGGCAATCGATCCAAGCAGCGTGGTTGAGGCATGCAATATTCTCAACCGCAAGAAAGCAAGCTGAAATTCAGTTTGTGGAAACCTTAGGCGAAGAGCTTGCGAGCGCGCGGTCAATCGCCGCTCGCAATGCTTCGCTACTCAATTCCGTCAGCGGGATTCCGTTGATGAAAATGGTGGGCGTGCCGCCGACGCCATACAACTCACCCTGCGCGATATCGTGCCGCACCTCATCGACAAACTTTCCACTATCCAACGCGGCATCGAAGCGAGCGCGATCCAGTCCCAACTCCGTCGCATACTTTTTTAGCGATGGGACATCGAGCGCATTCTGGCGTTTGAAAAGCAGCGCTGCATACTCGAAAAACTTGCCTTGCGCGTGTGCGGCATTCGCCGCCTCAGCGGCTTTCCGCGCATGAACATGATTGGCCAACGGGAAGTCTCGCACGACAAATCTCACCTTCGCGCCATACGACTTCAACACTTCCTCCAGCACCGGATGCATTGCCGCGCACGACGGACATTGAAAATCTGTAAACTCCACGACGGTTACCGCCGCCGTTGCTGGTCCCCGCACCGGATCGTCGTCAACGCTAATTGCCTGTGCCGGTCGCGTGGGCTCAGTGAGCAGTATGCGAATGCTGGCGCCTTTTCGCAGTCGCGCCGAGAGCTCGTCTTCCAGTCGAGCCTGGTCTTGTTCGCGGAGAAAAGCAGCGATTTGATTGCGCAACACTGAATCGAGGTCGCCTTTCAGGTTGGCCTTGTTCTCGGCAAAAAACTTGGCAACTTCTTCTTCAGAGGGCGCGCGCGACTTGTCGCTGATTTCGGCGCGCACAATTTCCTCCGGCCCCACGCTGCGGCGGTTGGCCTCGGCCACCACCAACAGATTGTAGATTGCCTGATCGAGCGCTTGTCGCTCAGGGCGATAGGTTTCCATCCGCAGATTGTGGACGATGGGCTTGAGCCGTTCGCTTAATGTCCCGGCCGTGATCGGGCGTCCCGCCACTGTCGCCAGCACCGTCGCAGGAGGCAATTCCGCCCTGCTTGGAATAGCACCCTGCACTACGCGATTGGTGGCCCGCAGACGCTTCACCAATGCCTCGGAAATGGCTGCCTCGCGCTCGCCACGCAGGTACTCAGTGACCTGCTTCCGCGCGGTGGCCGGTTCAATCTGGCCCAGCTCTGCGCGATTCTCCTCGATAAACTTAGTGACGTCCGCGGCTGGAGGGTCAGTGATCTTCCTGGTCACTTCGAGATCGTAAAACTGCTGCGGCGTTAACCTGCGCTTGCTCGCTTCGCTGGCGAGCAGGAGCGTGTTGATTTCCATCTCGAGTACTTGGTTGCGCGCTTCGGCGATTCGCGCGTCGAGGGTGTCCACCATCTCGCGCAGACGTGGATCGAGATCCGCCGTGGTGATGTTTTGTCCGTTGACGATTGCTAACACGACCGGAGCCTTTGGCGCTGCCACGAGCGCGGTCGTCGCTGATGGAGATGGCGCCGGTTGAGCCGCAGGCTGCGCAACGGTCGGCTTTGGACCAGCAGGACGACTGGCGCCGCGTCGTCTGGGAGATTGAGCAGAAGAGGTGATCGAAATCACCAGGAGCAACGCAACGATCGATAGTGTTAACGACTTAGAAGTTTTCATATAGGGTTGTCTTGGTGGCACTGAGGCCGGGCGTCGAATGATATTGAAGATACGGTTGGAGCACAAATGGCCGGGAGGCGTTGCCCCAAGCTGACGCTCGCCAGTTCGATGTTCTGAGCCTGGTTCCTTCGCGCAGTTGACGCGGCCGGATTCGCCCACCTGCTAGTTCGTGTTCGCTTCGACGAGCTTGCGGACAGTCTCCAGAGTATCTATCTCCTCAGGCAGCTTGTCTGGCCGCAAACGAAGGATGCGGGGAAAACGCAACGCATACCCGCTCTTGTGCCGCTTTGATTCCTGAACGCGGTCGAAGGTCACCTCAATTACAACCTTTGGTTCCACTAAACGCACTCTGCCGTGCGCAAACTCCTGAACTGTGTGGTCTTTGAACCACTCAGTCATTTCCGTCAGCTCGATGTCAGTCAATCCTGAATAAGCTTTGCCGATATTCAACAGCTCGTCATCTTCCGCTGAACGGCGAACTGCGAAGGTGTAGTCTGACAGCAGATTCCGGCGCTTGCCGTGTCCCACTTCCACCGCGGTGACCACAACATCAAGCGTGGCAATCGCCCGTTTCACTTTCAACCATTCGCGCCCACGCTTCCCCGGTTTGTAAAACGAGGCAGGACTCTTGATCATCAGCCCCTCATTGCCGCGGGCGCGCGCCGCTGCAAACTCTTCATCCAGCGCCGCAGCTTCGCGAAATCGTTTAGCGACTGACAATCTAATCGTGCCGTGGCGCGGGATGATTCGCTCCATAATCTGGCGGCGACTCTCCAGCGGCTCGTCGGTCAACACCCGGCCGTCTGCGTAAAGCAAATCGTAAGCGACCAGAATTACGGGAACGTCTCGCAACAGGTCTGCGCCAATCGTCTTCCGCCCCAGGCGTTTTTGCAGATCGCTAAAGGGCAGAATCTTATCTGCGCGGGCCGGCACAATCTCGCCATCGATAATCGCGTCGGTCGCAAGCTGTTGCAGCGGCGCGATCAGCTCGGGAAACCGATGTGTGATGTCGTCCATCGTGCGCGAATAGATCGCCACGCGCCCATCCTTCGCGTGGATCTGCGCCCGGATGCCATCAAACTTGTCTTCAACGAAAAACTCCTCCGGCATAGTGCGAGCGACATCAGCCAGGTCAGCGGCGGGTGTAGCCAACATAAACTTAAGCGGATGAAACAGACGCATGTGAACGTCTTCCAAATCGTTTGCCCGAGCGCGCACCGCAGTTTCACCGATATCGCCCAGCAGCATATTCACCTGGGCCACAGCAGCCAGCGGCTGGCCGAAAGCTCTGGCGATTGCATCTTCAACTAAGCTCTCGCGCAGCCCGATCCGTAGATCACCCACCAGCAGTTTGACAAGATATTTTGCTTCGAGCGGCGTGGCGCGACTTAAGACGACGACCAGCAGGCGAATCTTTTTATTGTTGCCGCTCGTTTCGCTGAGGCGGGCGAGCAGGGATTCTGTGTCGGCCAGGCTGATCGACTCCTCGGAAAAATGCTTCGCGGCTTTGACCGCTTCATAGGCTGCTTCCCCGGCGTCGCCGAGCCGCACGTAGATGGGCTGGAGTTCTTCGCTGGTCAACCCTGTGGCTTCGCTTAACGCCGCGTTGATGATGGCGCCGCCGACGTTGGTGGTGCGGGCATCGTGTGAGGCGAATTGATGGCCGGCAAAATAACGAGCCGCGCGGCCGAGGTCAGCGTCGTTGAGTTGCTTCAGATGGGCGCCGACGAGCGCGACCTTCTCGAGTCTCCCGGTGGCTGCCGCCACTTGTTCGGCCACCTCAGCCAAGTGCTCGAGGTAGCCAGGCGCGGGCGCGACAGTTGGGTCTTGGTTAATAGAAACTGGCATAGAAACATTCTTGAAATTCCAACCGGTCGGATTAGGTTCTACGAGGGCTGATGAAAAATCAAGCTGAACCAAATGGCTTTCTAGTGTTCGCGCTGCGCGCTCATGGCAGGCAGGATGCCTGCGCTCCCAGCGCACCGACTGCGCCTCCTTCTGGTTTATCTAGCCACAGGTTACAATCGCTGCCGCTTGACTGCTTTTCACGATACGACTTGCTCAGAGGTATCCCAGGAAATTGTTCTTATTGATTCTAGAGTCGCTCGGCAGCACCGAACTGGTTTTCATCCTGATGATGGCGCTGGTTTTCTTCGGGCCGCGCAAGTTGCCGCAACTTAGCCGCACCATGGGGAAGCATCTCGCTGAGTTTCGCCGAGCTTCCGAAGATTTCAAGCGCACCTGGGACCGCGAAGTGTCGCTCGAAGAGGTGACACCAAACCCCGCAGCGCCCTCGGCGCCCGATGAACCTTCGATTTGGGACAAAGACCAGGGTGGCCAGTCTCTGCCGCCGCCGTCCATTGAAGCCATAGCCGCAGACCGAGTGATACCCCGTCAGAACGTTGACTCGATTGAGACGGAGACGCTCCCGACTTCGGTTGACGATGATTTGAGCTCGATTCCAGATAGCGCGCCAGTAGACCAACCAGAACCTTCGCGCAAGCGCGACTGGCTATAAAGCCACCTGACAAACCCCTTTTTAGAAGATTAAATGTCATCGTTTCTCAGAGCATTCACCGCCGGCAAAGATCGGGAAGAGCGCCGCCGGCCACGCTTCCCTTGCGATAGAGCAGCAATCCCGTGAGCGCCTCAGCCTCGGTGGGCTGCCACGGACGGAGAGGGTCGATGTAAGTGAGCGCGGTGTCGTCACCCGCGTTGGCGAGGATGTGCCCCAGCATCGCGTTGTCGAACGAGTTCGCCGGTGACCACGCCGACGTCCGCCATGAAGCGAGCGCTCCCGCGAGATCGCCCCGCTCGTACTTGCGGGCCACATCGTTCTTCGCGAGCGGAGAGCGCAGCCACGACATCGAACCGCGATTCGCGTCCACCGCGGCCCAGTCGAACCTGCCGCGCACGTTGGTTGGACGGTGGGCGTTCAGCCGCTGAGCGCTGAGGAGCAACTCGTTCATCAGATCGTCGTCACGGCCAAGCGAGCGGGCAAAGCTGAACTCGATCAACTGCCGGTCGTCGGTGTTCAGCGCAGTCACGCCGGTCGCAGCGGCCCGGGTCAGTTTCTCCGAGCCGATGAAGTGAGACAACACGCCTTCGGCGCTCTCGACGCGCCAGGCCGCATGCACGGCGCTGCGATACGGCTCCACCGCGAGACGCTGGCGGATCAGATCCGCGTCATAGACGATCGGAGCGCGCGAAGCAACGAGGACGATGTCCCCCGCCGTCGTCGTCCAGGTGTCGACGTTGGGGAAGACCGAGCCCAGCGTCGCGTAGATCGTCTTCATCGTCTGCGTGTCGATCGAATACATCTGGACCCACTGTACGAAGAGGCCGTTCGTCCCGAGTCGTCCGGTCACGGCGTTGTAAAAGTCGCGCGTGTACAGGCTGGCGATGCCGGCGCGGTAGGGGTTCGACGGCTCGGAGAAGATCACGTCGTATTTCTCACGCGACGTGAGGAGGAACTCGCGCGCGTCGCCTGTGGAGTTAAGAAGGAACACCTTCAAATATTACAGTCGTTGCACCATTCAATAATGGTCCGTATAATATATAAGAGTGTCCAGTAATCCAACCTATATCGGCAGTACACCAGAAAATGTCATTCTCTTCATAATTGAAAACGTTCTTAAAAGTATATGCCGTATAAACCATATATCCAGCGGTTGTATGAACCATTCCTTTAGGTTTACCTGTCGATCCTGACGTATACAATATAAACAATGGATCTTCAGCATCCATGATTTCGGCAACACTATTATTAAGTGCATTATCAAGAAGCGGTTGCAACCATTGGTCACGACCAGGTTTCATCTGGATTTCTGCATTTGTTCTTTTTGCTACTAAAACAGAAGTAACACTTGGACAATTTTGCAAAGCATCATCAATTATCCCTTTTAAATCAATGGTTTTATT
>JANMVC010000071.1:0-5236 GCA_031392315.1 Pyrinomonadaceae bacterium
CGACGCACCCGGTGCGTTGGATCCAGAACAATCCCTCGTTTTCAGTTTTCCTGCTCTCGTCCTTTCCCGTGGCGGTCTGCGTGCTTTCGCTCAGCATGAGCCAGGATGGCGTTTGGGGTTATTGGTTTGGCGGCGGCTGGCAACGGTGGGTGTCGTATGCGGTGCTGGCGATCACTTTATTGATTGTTACCTTGATCGTCCTCGACGATTTCACCAGGCGGCCCATGGCCCCCTACGTTCTCAGAAAGAATGCTGCCGCCCAGGCCGCCCGTCTGGAAAAGGAACTTCGCCATGCCGCCGACCAGCAGAATAAAAGCGTCGATGCCAAACGCCGGGAGTACCAGAAACAAGTGAAGTTGGGAACGCTGAAAGCCGTCTGGGCGCGCGGGGGACCGATTGCTTACATTCATCTGGCCCTGGCCTGGATGGCCACGCTGGTTGCTGTGATTTACTTTTGGTACCTGGTGGCAGCTTCGCAATCCAGGGTCACCCTGGGCCAGGAACTGGGCGACGCGAGCAAAAACAAGCTGGTGCTGGTTTACCTGCTGCTGCTGACCTGGTTTCCCTTGCGGCTACACACTGAGTGGTATCAAAACTATTTTCACAAGAAAGATTGGCTCCGCAGCTACCCGGCCTTTTGGCTGTTGGCGTTTTTGGGGTTTGCGCTGCTGGTGCTGATCGTCCTGATTTTCAAACCGGGCGGCGCGATCACGGTGGTTTCGGCGCTGAACGTGGTGTTCGTGGGCGTGCTGGGACTAGTGGGAAAACTCAAGCCAGATTGGCTGCGTAAGGTAGCAGACTTTCTGCAATCAACTTCTTTTGTTTACTTCCTCGCCATCTATCTCATCTTCCTGGTGTTGGTCGCCACTGTCACTGCCGTCGTCTGGTTTGCTATCTAAAATTCGCATCACTATTCCAGAGACTTGAGAAAAACCTCTCGCAGTCTCCTGCTCTCCTGCAGCGCCAATGTGGCCGTCTCTTTAGCTTCACGGCTGTTCAAGGCAACGAGGCGTTGACCAGACATTCTTCTAATCGGCCTTCCGGACGCGAAGTAATAGCTTGATTCTGATCTGGCAGTCTCGCCCTGCTTTTGATGGTAGAAAATCAATTGCTCTGCCGGGTTGAAAACATATTCCGCATACTCCTGGCGGTCTGATCTTTTGGTTGTGACCGTGATCTTCAGCAATCGGTTTGGGTAGGGGTTCTGCTCGCGGTCGCCGAAGGTGTAGTAGAACTTTACTACGGTGCGGTAGATGCCGACCGCGGGCCACGACTTGTCGCCTTTGTTTACCACCAGCTCGTTGCAGTAAATTCCGTTGCTTTCCTCCACTCGCTCGCTCTCAGCTATTTGCTCGTTAGTCTGCCTTGCGAGCCTTTCAATTCTTTCGATCCTTCTGTCCGCCTGGGCCGCGGCATGACCGAGGCATCCGGCGAGAACCAACCCGACGGCGAACGATTGATACGCGAGGCGACAGTGGCGCGACCTCCACTTGGCAAGCTCTTTCATTTCGAGTAGCTCCTTCTCCCTGCGTGGCTGGTTGAGCCTGGCGATGATAGTTGAAGTCCAGAAAACAAAACAGCCACCAAAGCGGTGGCTGCGGGTCGTCTTGATTGTGGCACGCGCATCTTGCGCGTGATTCACGGGCAGGATGCCCGTGCCACTTTTGAAACTAATTCCACCAAAGCGGTGGCTGTTCTTTTGCCGTTGCAGCCGGGGCACCTTGGGCATCAGGCTTCAGCGCGATGAACTTTTGCCGCGCTGAACGCGCGCGCTTCAACGACAGGTTCGCTCTTCGGGGTTAGCTGCGCTTTGAATAGCTGCGCCGAGGCAGCGAGAAAATCGTAAGAGGTGACGATCCCGACGAGCCTTCCGTCGTCCAGCACCGGCAGGCAACCGACTCGGTGTTGTCGCATGATCTCGAGGGCTTCCAGCGTCGGAGTAGTTGACGATACGGTGAGCGGCTCGGCCGTCATGATCTGGCGAACAGTTACCGCCGCTTCGTTGCCGCCGGCGCCGTGAGTCATCAGTTTGAGCAGCGCTCGATGCGACACCAGGCCCACCAGGCGTCCATCATCGTCTTCGACGGGCACATGACGAATATGTCTCCAGGTCATCACGCTCGCCGCCAGATCAACCAAGTCATCGGGCCGGACCGTGAACAGGTCGGTTGCCATAAACTGTCCGACAGTTTGGTGGCTTTGGCTCCAATCGTCCGCGTCGTTTACTTCGAGCGCCGGCCACTGATGAACGGGTTCTCCAACCTTTTGTCTCATGAGCATTTCTCCTGCCAGTAAACGATTGCGAATTTCCATTGGCCTGTCATCCAAGGCGCTGAGAGATTTCATTATCCACTGGCTGCCGGTTTGTCCGCTGCGAACGCGCTCCTCGACAACATTCAGATAACGATCGACATCCGCCGGATCGACGCCGGCCTCCGCGAGTCCTCGCCGCGCCAGCGGGAGCAGATGGTCGACGATGAGCGTCGCAGCCGCGTGGGTCTTGCCGTCCACCCAGTTGAATTGGGCGTTCAAGCCATGACGCGCGGCGGCGAAGAAGTTTGCCTTGGCATCGTCAAACGACATGATCTTCGCGACTTTGCCATACTCACCCGGCAAGGCGAGCATGAGACCCACAAAGAACGCGGTGTTGGCGACTTCGTCCACTACCGTGGGGCCTGCGGGCAGGGCCCGGTTCTCAATTCTTAAATGGGCCACGCCGTTTGTGACGCCATAGCACGCTCGATTCCAGGGCCAGATGGTGCCGTTGTGCATACGCAGGGCGGTCAGTTGCGGCGTCTCGCCGCGGGCCAGCAGTTCGAGCGGATTTTCGTTTGTCTCGTTGATCATGATCAGCCGAAAGCGCGCGATCTGTTCCTGAAAAAGTTCCAGCACTGACTTGTCGATCCATCTATCACCAAAACTGACCCGCGTGGGCTGACTGCGCGCCTGTTGGTTGGCCGAGCGCGCATCAATCGAATGTTGAAACAGCGCGAGGCGCGTCTCCTGCCACAGTCGATGGCCGAATAGGATTGGGGAATTGACTGCGGCAGCGAGCACTGGCGCCGTGATGAGCTGCGCCAGATTGTAGTGCGACGCAAACTCCGCCGGGCTGACCTGAAAATGGATTTGAAAGCTGGTGTTACACGACTCCATCATGACGTTGTCGTGCGTCAGGGTCAGCTCGTCGAGACCTTTGATGTGGATATTAAACGGGCCGCCCCGAAGTTTGATCACCGAATCATTGAGCTGATGGTAGCGCGGCACCGGCGTAATGTTCTCGAGCGTCAGATCCGACTTTCTCAGCGTGGGCAGGATTCCGGCCAGCAGAATATCTGCGCCGAACACCTTTGCACTCCGGCGCGCTCGCGCCAGCACGGTGTTGAGTTCCGATTCCATTTGCGCGAAGCAGTTGCCGCTGAGGTCCATTGGCGTGAGATTCGCTTCGAGATTGAACTTGGCGATTTCAGTCGTCAGCCGCGAGTCTTTGGCGTGCTGGAGAACTTCTACCGAGACTGGCGCGGGCCGCAGGTTCTCATCGACCAGGAACATTTCCTGCTCGGCGCCGATGCGGCGCACGCCGTTTTCAAACAGGTCGTTGTCGATCATGTAATCGAGCGCACGCAGATCGTCGAGCAGCGCTTTCATAAACGCCTGCACGTTTTCCGCGTCCATCTCCGGCGCTACGTTATGTTCGCCCATAGCCAATCCGTCTCCCTGGGCCACGAAGTCCTGCCGCAAAACCATTCTGATGCCAGATCATGGAGCAAACCACGTTCCTGCGCGCTTCATTGCTCCAGTTCCCGCACGAACCGAGCCCAGGGTGGGGAATCCCTCGCAACAGCTATTGATTGTGCGGATTATTCCGCCTGAGTCTCCCGTCAATTCATACGCTCAACCGACATCCTACCAGCAAAATCGTGTCAATCGATAAGGCACGTTCATTGCACAAAGCCGAGCACTGACTCTGATGCACCGGGCTTCTGCTCGTCGCCAAGGTTAGTGAGGCTAATGTTGTTGGAAAATTTTTGGGAGAGGAATAGAAATAAATGTCGCAAAAAATGACCGCCGCGGTAGTTCATGAGTTTGGCGCACCGCTGAGAATCGAAGAGGTCGCAGTTCCCACGGCCGGCCCCGGCCAGGTTCGCGTGCTCGTAATGGCGAATGGCGTTTGCCACACCGACCTGCACGCCGCCGACGGCGACTGGCCGGTGAAGCCGAACTTACCGTTTATCCCCGGACACGAAGCAGTCGGCTTTGTTGACGAACTCGGCGCTGGAGTTACCTCTCTGAAGAAGGGCGACCGGGTCGGTGTGCCCTGGCTGCACAGCGCCTGCGGCGAATGTGAATTCTGCCTGACGGGTTGGGAAACGCTCTGCGAGTCGCAGCAGAACACCGGCTACTCCGTAGACGGCGGATTCGCGCCTTACGTCGTTGCGCCGGCGGCCTACGTCGCGCGCCTGCCTGAAGGTTTGGATTTCATCGAGGCGGCGCCCCTGCTTTGCGCGGGTGTCACTACCTACAAAGGAATCAAGGAGACTAACACTAAGCCGGGAGACTGGGTTGTTATCTCCGGCATCGGAGGACTGGGCCACCTCGCAGTGCAATATGCAAAAGCGATGGGCCTCAAGGTCGCGGCGGTAGACGTGGCCGACGAAAAGTTAACGCTCGCGCGTGAACTCGGCGCGGAATTAACCGTCAACGCGAGGACGGAAGATCCGGTCGCCAGGATTCAAGCGGCAACCGGTGGCGCTCACGGCGTTTTGATCACCGCCGTCTCGCCCATTGCTTTCCAGCAGGGTGTGAACATGCTCCGACGCGGCGGCACTTGTGTCTTGAACGGACTACCGCCCGGCGACTTCCCAGTCTCGATCTTCGACGTGGTGTTGAAGCGGCTCACGATTCGCGGTTCGATTGTGGGCACCCGCAAAGACATGCAGGAGGCTTTGCAGTTTGCGGCCGAGGGTAAGGTTAAGGCCATTATCGAAACCCAGCCGTTGGAGGAGATCAATACCGTGTTTGACCGGCTTCGGCACGGTGACGTTCAAGGGCGAGTGGTCGTCAAGATGGCGGAGCGGGCCGGTCAAGTGGGCGGCAGCGGTTCTTAGCGATCTCACGAGAGGGTGACGTGTCTCTTTGAGCGAGACTCAAGCGGAAGCACATCGTTTGTTTGGCCGATAACTCGATGATCGTCCGGAACCGGAAGGCGCTTGAATCAGTGGTGTGCTGCTAAGCGGTA
>JANMVC010000086.1:0-8655 GCA_031392315.1 Pyrinomonadaceae bacterium
CGTTTAATACATTCTTCGCCCGAATCCGATTGATTAATCCACAACCAGACGCTGTGAAAACGAGAACCGCCAACGCTATGGCACTTCTAGTTTGAGAGAGTTTCATTTATCCGCAAGCTCCATTTTAACTTGATTGGACCAACACCAACGAGGGCGAAGGATTCGGTGCGTGTTCGGCGCATTTTAGACACGCAAAACTATTGAGGCAAATCGTCGACCTGAAGCCCGACTGGATTTGCGCCAGCACCTTTCAACGCGTCGATTACCTTAACAACGTCACCATACTTCACCGACCGAGGGGCCTTCACAAACACCGTCTTTTCCAATCGTTCGTCGTCTGGCAGATCCGAGCGCGTCTCCATCCCCGGCTTAAAGGCACGCAGATCCTTACGCTGCCGGAATAACTGCAGCAGTTTTTGGCTTAACGGGCCGGTTTCATTAACCGATCCTATAGAATCCGCGTTGAGCTTTAGTTGCAGATCATTGGAGATGGAAACAACCAAAGTAAGTGGATTGGGCTTCAATTGACTCAAGTCTTCGTTGGGATCTCGCTGCGTCGGAATGTCTGCCTGGAATCGGCTTGGTTTAAGGGGAGTGATCACCATGAAGATAATGATCACGACCAAAAGCACGTCGATCAGTGGCGTCACGTTTATGTACGGTACCGCTTTCGAGCTACCGGCTGAACTACTACCCGAACTTTCCATAAGAATGCTACTCCTTCTAGATTAGAGGTGGCTGGCAGACGCAACCTGGTTCAGGTTACGCCGGATTTGGAGCAGGTGCTGCCGCTCCGTCCCCTTTCTTTTTATCGGCAACCAAGCCAATCTTATCTACCCCTAACGCCCTGACCTCGTTAATGACGTTGACAACATCTCCATAATCGACGCCAATCCCACTCTTAATGTATACAATCTTGTCTTCTTCCTTCTTGATGTTGTCCAACATCTTCTGCACTTTATCCTTGATCTGCTCTTTATCCATCTTTTCTTTTCCCAGGAAGTACTTGCCATTATCGGGAATCGAAATAACAACCGAATTGTCGCTGGTAATTCGCGTATCCTCGGTCGGATTCTGAAGATCTTTTGGCAGGGCCACCGTAACACCATGCTGCAATAACGGTGTGACGACCATGAAGATGATCAAGAGGACCAACATGATGTCGACCATCGGGGTGACATTGATCTCTGACTGAAAGCCACTACTACCGCCAGCTGACATTCCCATAATAAAATCTCCTTCCGCAAAACTCAGCGGTCCAGGCCAAACGGGTACGCGGTCGTACCCTCCCTCGGCCTCAGGTCATCAATCCTGTTAAGCTTTCAATCGCTTCGTACTGTTCTTGATGAAGTAGTCAATCAGCTCGGAAGCCGAGTTATCCATCTCCACTATGAAACCATCGACCTTGCCGGTGAAATAGTTGAAAAGCCAGACGGCAGGAACTGCCACTAACAGGCCCAGGGCCGTTGTGAACAGCGCTTCGGAAATACCACCAGCGACCGCGCCAATGCCAGCCTGGCCAGCGTCGCCCATCGCGCGGAAAGCGTTGATAATGCCGAACACCGTACCGAAGAGACCTACGAAGGGAGCGGTAGATCCAATGGTTGCCAGCCCAGACAAGCCGCGCTTAAACTCCGCCGTCTTAATCGCGATTGCTCTCTGGAGCGCGCGTTTAGACGCCTCTATCTCGCCGCCCGAAATCTCCGAAGACGCCGAGTGGGCTCGGAACTCCTGCAGCCCGCTGCTGACGACCATCGCCAAATGCGATTTGCGGTGCTTGTCGCTAATGTTTATTGCTTCTTCAATGCGATCGTTCTTGAGTGCTTGAGCTACGCGCGGGGCAAACTCGCGCGATTGCTTCTTAGCGGCCGTATATGTCAGGTAACGTTCGACCATGATCGCAATTGAGTAAACCGACATAATCATGAGAACAACGACCACCGAAATAGCCACGGCGCCCATACTCTTGATCATAGTCATGATCGAGAAGTGATCCACCGGCTTTGGTGTGGCCGCAGGCGCAGCCTCTTGCCACATGAACACAAATAAACTAAATGCTTTCGTTCCTAGCAGACTGAGTAGAATAGTCACGGTAGACCCTCCAAAAGGTTTTTCTTACATTGATAGCTCGCAGGGAACCCCGCAGAATGGGCCAACCCTGGCCCGCACGGCGCTGAACCTCCGCAGTTACTGAGCCACGAAATTGTACGTGATGACGCCTGTCACCTTAACGGGCTGACCGGACAGCTTAGTGGGTGAAAACCTCGCCCCACGCGCAGCCGCTACGGCTGCCGCCCGTAGTAGTGGATGGCCAGACATCGCGGCGGCTGAAATCACACTACCGCTTTCGCTAATTGTGACCTGAACAACGACCGTGCCCGATGCGTGGGCCTGCTTCGCAATTGCTGGATAAGCCGGTTTCGGCAAACTAAGCGCTTTACCGTTAAGCACGCCGCCAGAAATCGGAGCTCTGGGTGGCGTGGGTTGCGGCGGTGGTGGCGGTTCTTCCGCAATATTTACTTTGGTTGGGGTACCCACCAGTCCAGTGCCGGAGCCAGGTCCGGCGGCGATGGGAACAGCTGCATTCGAGGAGGAGTCGCCGAGCACAGTGGTAACGCCGCGGCGCACAGGAGGAATATTGCTCGCCTTGGCGGATACCTCTTTCGGAACCAATTCAGTCCGCGAGACGTCGGCAATTAATTCCTTCCTGACGTCCACGTTCTGCTTCGTGTCCACCGGCTTAGCTTCCGGCTGCTTTTCGGGCTGGTTCTCCTGAACTGGTACCGGTACTGGCGCCACGAGAGTGGTTAACTCGAGGTCCTGAGCGTCCAGCGAATTATCCATGTACCAGATACTGGCGACCAGGAACGCGGTTCCGAGCACCGCGTAGATAGCCACCGTACCGAGCAGGAACGAGCCTTTTCGGCCAATATCCTGCTTGTGTGAACCAGACTCAATAAGATTATCGAACATTTTTCTCCTCCCTATTCCGGTGCCAAATGGATCAGGGGTGCAAAATTCTATCGATCCTATTAATGCTGCTTACTACAAACTCAAACGCGGTTTAAGTTCTGCAAGTCAAATGAAAGGGGAACTGTTACTCCGTGACCTTTGAGCTCGTCAAACTCTGGAAGCAACTGATGCGAGCAAAAAAACTCGCTGGCCCTCTCAACAGAATACCGCCCGTCCAACCTTCGCATTAACGACGCGGGTCGACTGTTTGAGTATTAAATTGGCCAGCAACGCGTGCAGTCTATGCCGCATGCTGCGCCAAGTCAAGAGCAAATTTGACGTTATAACGCAGTTGCAAGACGCGTTAATACTGATCTCAACAACCGCTGGTAAAGAACTAAACTGCACCACGGGTGCGCTTGCCTACGCTACCGGAAACTCCTTCACGCTTTACCGGGCTCACACCGGGGCGCGATCTTGGTGCGGCCGCCCCAGCGGCGCTCAAGGCCGCGGCTTTGTCCGAAGCTTCCAGACGCTGTTCCCACCAGACCATGATCGGACTGGCGACAGCGATAGAGGAATAAGTTCCGAAGATAACACCCACAGTCAGCGCGAGCGAAAATCCTCGTAGCACTTCTCCGCCGAACAACACCATCGCCAGAACCGAGAGAAACACGAGACCGTTCGTAATCGCAGTTCTTGAAAGCGTCTGATTGATTGAATCGTTGGTTAGCTTATACAGGGAATCGCGGCGATGAAGACGGCGGTTCTCTCGGATGCGATCAAACACAACGATAGTGTCGTTTACGGAAAAGCCCACCAGGGTCAGCAGCGCGGCGATTACGGTTAAGCTGATTTCCCACTGGAAAATCGAGAAGAAGCCGAGCGTCACCAGCACATCGTGAAAAACGGCGATAACGGCCGCGGCGCCATAGGACCACTCGAAACGGAACGCGATGTAAACGAGAATGCCCACCAATGCCGCGAGCGTCGCGGCGATGGCCTTGTTTCTCAGTTGAGCCCCGGCCACCGCACCCACTGCATCGGTGCCAATTATTTCGTATGCAGTTTTTTCCGGACCGATACTGTTTAAAGCCTCGCCCACTCGCTTGCGTCCCTGTTCAACCTCCGCCTGTGATTGTTCGCTCCCAGCGCCAGCGAGCGGAAGCTTAATCAGGAAAGTGTTTTGCTTATCAGTCACAGGCTGAATAACTGCATCCGGCACACCGTTTCTGCCTAGCGTTTCCCGAATCGCCTCTGCGCTAGTCGGCTGATTAAATCTCGTAGTGACAACTGTTCCACCCTTGAAATCCACGCCGAGGTTGAAAGCGTCCGTGCCTCCGGGCATTGCCTGGCGAACCACCGCTGAACCGAGTCCAGCCAGCATCAACAAAGTCGAGAGGCCGATAAACAAGCGACGTTTAGCCAGCCAGTCAAACTTAACATTAGTGAAAACTTGAATCATAAAATTAATGCAACCGCCGAAATCATCGAGTAATTTAATGTTCTAGATGCTGAGCGATTCCGCCTTTCGCTTTCGGGTCAGCAACCAGATAAAGATCGTGCGCGAAACGTAAACTGCCGAAAACAGATTTATCAGCAAGCCGATGATCAGCGTCACCGCAAAGCCGCGCAAAGGCCCGGTACCAAAGATAAACAAGAACAGAGACGAAATAACCGTGGTCACGTGGGTGTCAATAATCGTGACAATCGCACGCTTGAAACCCTGATCCACTGCCGACGCAACCGTCTTCCCGCTCAGTAGTTCCTCACGAATTCGTTCAAACACGAGCACGTTTGAATCTACCGCCATGCCGATCGTCAGGATGATTCCGGCAATGCCAGGCAGAGTCAAAGTCGCTTCAAACACAATCAACGCGGCCAGCATCAGGATCATGTTCAGAATTAACGCCACGACCGCGTTCACGCCGGCTCCGCGATAATAGAAGAGCATAAACGCGACGACGAAAAGCAGGCCAAACAAGGATGCGCGCACGCCCGAGCGAATAGAGTCAGCACCTAAACTCGGCCCCACCGTTCGTTCTTCCTGATATTCGATCTTTGCGGGAAGCGCTCCCGACCTTAGCGTCAGCGCCAGATCCTCAGCCGACTGCTTCGTGAAGCGTCCACTAATCTGACCCTGGTCAAAAATCTGAGATTGAATGAAGGCAATGGATTTAACTTCGTCGTTCAACACCACGCCCATATATTGATTGACGTTTGCTCCGGTCCAGGCCCCAAATTTGGCGGCGCCTCCCGGCTTGAGCGAAAACGAAATCTGGTACGCGTCACCTCCACCGGTGGCCTGCACCGCGGAAGCGTTGCGCAGTTCATTTCCTCCTACGACCGGCGGCCATTGAACCACGACCCATCGTTTTTCTTTCTGGGTGTTATCGGGAGTAGCTTGGCTGGCTGCAGTGGGCTCAGTGCGCTCGGAATATGGAAAAACCTTCCGGCTTCCGGCTGGAGACCCGGCAATCGATGCCTCAGCCTGGTCTTGGCTGTCGTAGGTCTGGGACGGCGCGGGATTGGGCTGACTCACTATGTGGACCAACTCGAGATTTGAGTCGGCTTTGAGCAACTCTTTGACACGCTGCGGATCGGAAATGCCCGGCATTTGCACCAAAATCTGGTGAGAACTCTGCGAGCCATGCCGCTGCACCAGCGGTTCGACGACGCCGACGCCCTCGAGGCGGCTCAGGATAATCTTGTGGGCCTGCTCCGTGGCTTGTTCTGCCAGCGCTCTTTGCGCGGTTGGACTCAACGTCCAGACGATCGTGTTGCCGCTGTTTGCCGAAGTCCACTCCTGCAAGTCAACCTTCTTGCGTACTTCCTCGTCGGTCTTGCCGAGATTCGCAGCGTCGAGGGCTTCGAGCACAATCCTGTAGCTGCCCGCCGTCTCCGCCTTCACTTCCTTGGCCGGGAAACCTGCTTCCTTGGCGGCGTTTTGAACAGCGCCCGCATTGCCCTCGGTCAGGGCTTTCAAGAAATCGTCGGTCTTCACCCGCATCACCAGATGCGAACCACCCTTGAGATCCAGCCCGAGATGGATATTCGATGCGAGTGTGGCTTTTATGCCTGACCAGGTGAAGTCGTGGAGAGTTGGCTTGCGACGCGGTCCAATAACTATATAAAGGCCAACCAGAGTAACAACAGCGACTATGATCAAACGCTGAACTAAATTCTTCTTTTTCATCGCAAAACAGATCTTACAAGTGGATTATCAACCGGCTTTCTTTTCGTCGCCTTCGATTCCCGCCACGGCTGACCGCGCTATTTCGAGAATTGACTTATCGGCGCTTCTAATAAAAAAACTGGTATCGCGAACGGTAGTAATTGTTCCAATGATGCCGCCGGTGGTTACCACGCGGTCTCCCGCTTTCAGATCAGCAATCGTCGCTTGGAGTTCCCGCTGACGTTTTTGCTGTGGACGGATCAGCAGGAGGTAGAAGACGCCTATGATTAGGACCATCGGGACTAGACCGCCCAGCGCTCCCAAGCCACCTTGAAACATTAAAATGAATATTGCCATCGAATTGGTTTCTACGTAACAGGTTTACTCAAACGAGTCCCTCGCGAAGCGACGGCCCGTTCTCTTAGTCACCAGACGCACTGAGCCTCTCGGTGAACTCTCGTCGAAATTTCATGAAATCGCCAGACCGGATAGATTGCCTGACACGTCGCATAGTGTCAAGGAAGAAGGCCAAATTATGGTGCGTAAGCAACACACTGGCGAGCATTTCGCCCGACATGTAGAGGTGACGAAGATAAGCGCGTGAGTGGCGCCGGCAGACCCCACAGCCACACGATTCGTCGAGCGGCCGGGTGTCCAGAGCCCACTGCGCATTCTTCACATTCACTTTCCCATGCGACGTAAACGCCTGTCCGGTCCTCCCGTTGCGCGTCGGCAACACGCAGTCAAACATGTCGATGCCCCGCGCGACACCCTCAACCAAATCCTCGGGAGTGCCAACTCCCATCAAATACCTGGCTTGATTCGCAAGCATTTCGGGAGCAACTTCGCCCACTACATCCCACATGACGGACTTTTCTTCGCCTACGCTCAGTCCGCCAATGGCATAACCGTCAAAGCCTATTTGAACGGTGCGGCTCAAGCTCTCCTTTCTTAGGTCAAGATGCGCGCCGCCCTGGACAATTCCAAATAGCGCCTGCGCTCCGCTGAGCGCGCCCGCATCGTCTCGCCGTCCTGTATCCACTCCTTCAGATTGCAGCGTGTCAAACTTCGCGCGCGAACGCTGGGCCCACCGCGCGGTCAGTTCCATGCTGCGGCGTGAATCCTCAGCCAGCGCATCTGCCGGAGCACACTCGTCAAACGCCATAACGATGTCCGAACCCAGCTCGGCCTGCACCTCCATTGACACTTCCGGCGAAAGGAATCGCAGGCTGCCGTCAACGTGCGAACGAAACTCGGTTCCCTCTTCGGTAATCTTCCGCAGCGCTCCTAAACTCCAAACCTGAAAGCCGCCCGAATCCGTCAGCAGCGCGCGATCCCAACCAATGAACCGATGTAGTCCGCCGCACGACTTGATCGTCTCAATCCCAGGGCGCAGCCAGAGGTGATAAGTGTTTCCCAGGATAATGCGCGCGTCGAGTTCCGGCGATTCCAGGGCTTCAAACCGAGTCGCCTTCACCGTGCCGGCAGTGCCCACCGGCATGAAAACCGGAGTTTCAATCACGCCGCGGCGGGTGGTCAATAGCCCTGCGCGAGCGTTGCCGTCGCGCGCAACTACCGTGAATGTAATCGGAGGTGGAGTTGACATCAGATAGCTAGCGGAGAGTTGAAATGGGGTCTCGCCTGAAAGCCTTGGGCGCTTTCACTTACTTCTTCTTTCGGGTCTTGTGCTTCACGACAATTCGCAGTGGACTGGCGAAAAAGTCGAACTGCTCGCGCAGCCGATTCTGAAGATAACGCAGGTAGGAGAAATGAAGTCCGCCTTTGCCGCCCGAAGTGAACACTACAAACGTCGGCGGTCTGACACCAGCTTGCGTCATGTACTGAACGTGCAATCGCGAGACTCCACCCTTCACCGGCGCCGGCGCGCCGCCACCGCGTGGTTGCGAAACTGCATCCTCAAAAAACGCGTTGAGCTGCGACGTGGTCACCCGCCGATTCCGCGCTTCATTCGCGCGAATCGCCAGCGGCAGCAGCTTTTCCACTCGTTGCTTCGTGAGCGCAGATACCATGATCATCGGGGCAAAGTCGAGAAACTTCATCCGCTCGCGCACGTTGCGCTCAAACGCAGACGAAGTGCTGGTCTCCTTATTCTTAACCGCATCCCACTTATTGCACGCAATAATAATTGAGCAACCGGCATCGTAGGCATAACCCGCAATGTGCGCATCAAGCGCCGTCGCGCCCTCTTCCGCATCGATAACAACGATTGCCACATCAGCGCGCTTCAGGCTCTTCATCGCCATCACGACCGAAAGCTTCTCCGCCATCTCGGCCGACTTTCCCTTGCGACGAATCCCTGCGGTGTCCACCAGGCGAAACAGTTGATCCGAAGTTTCCAACAGCGTGTCCGTAGCGTCGCGAGTTGTACCAGCCACCGGCGAAACAATCGCGCGCTCCTCACCGAGCAGGCTATTTAGAATCGACGACTTGCCCACATTTGGCCGTCCCACAATCGCCAGCCGCAGTTCGCGTTTGTGCGAAGCAACTACACCCTCGCCCGCGTCTGG